>OMJI01000106.1 GCA_900299315.1 Verrucomicrobiota bacterium
CGCATCGGGGTTTTCGAGTCGCCAAACGCGTAGAACGTCGGCGCGATGACCTTGATGGCGGCGTAGCCGGCAAGTCCCACGGCGAAGGCGCGCAAACACCACGCCGTCTGCGCGGTGTCGGTGGTGGCGAACTTGCCGTGCTGATAAATCGCGGCCACGATCGGGTCGGCGAGTACGGCCAGTCCGCACGCGGCCGGCAGGCAGAGGAACATCGCCAGCCGGATTGACCGACCCAGCATTTGGCGGAAGGCGTCGATGTCACCGCGGGCGACGTGCGCGCTGGCGGCCGGCAGGGTCACCACGCCGATGGCGACGCCGAAGAGACCGATGGGAAATTGCATGAGCCGGAACGCGCAGTTGAGCCAGGTCACGGCGCCGTTGCCGAAGAAGGAGGCGAACCAGTTGTCGACGAAGACATTGATCTGGACCGCCGCGACGCCGAGCACCGACGGACCAAGCAGCGTGACGACGCGGCGAAAATCCGGGTCGTTCCATTTGAGAAGAGGTTCGTACCGGTAGCCGACCCGGAACAGGCTGGGGACTTGGATGAGCAACTGCGCCGCGCCGCCGATGAGCGTGCCGATGCTCACGCCGATCATCGCGCGCGGGCCGAGCGACGGGTCGAGCCAGTAGGCGAGGCCGACGCCGCCGAGGATGGAGCCGATGTTGAACATCATCGAGGCGCTGGCCGGGATGCCGAAGTGCTGCTTGGAGTTGAGCATTCCCATCGCGAGCGCGGCGACGGCGATGAGCAGCAGGAAGGGGAACATGATCCGGGTGAGTTGCACCGTGAGTTCCACCTTGCCCGGTATCTCCGCGAAGCCGGGGGCGATCAGTTTCACGATCCACGGCGCGGCGACGATGCCGAGGATGGTGATGGTGCTGAGGACGACGAGCAGGGCGTTCAACACAAGGTTGGCCACGCGCCACGCGGCCCGGTCGCCCTCGACGGTGAGTTTCTGGGTGAAGGTGCTGACGAAGGCGGCGGAGAGGGCGCCTTCGGCGAAGAGGTCGCGCAGGAGGTTGGGGATGCGGAACGCCGTGATGAAAGCGTCGAATTCCCGGCTCGCGCCGAACAGCCCGGCGAGGACTTGCTCGCGCACCAAGCCGAGGACGCGACTGCCCAGCACCGCGAGACTCACGGTGCGCGCGGAGCGGGTGATGGAATTACCGGTGGCAGATGCGGGCGACGGCATCGTCGAAGTCCTTGGCACCGGCAATGATTTTGATTTCGACCCGGAGGAAGTAGACGGGGATGTCGCGGCGGTCGATTTTGGGGAAGCGGACGGCGTCTTTTTCCGTGGTGAGAATGGCCTGCGCGTTGCGGCGGAGGCTGCGGTTGATCATGTTGAGGATTTCCTGCTGCGTGTAGCGGTGATGGTCGGCGTACCACTTGGAGTAGACGATATTGGCGCCGAGCCCGCGCAAGCCGTGCTCAAAGCTGTCCGGCTGGGCGATGCCGGAGAGGGCGGCGACGCGCAGGCCGTAGAGTTTTTCCAAGGGCAGCCGCTCGCCGGTAAAGACGTCCTGCAGGTAGAGGGGTTGGTGGGCGCACTCGATGATTTCGGCGGAGGTGTTGAATTGCCGGATGGCTTTCTTGAGCTTCTTGGCGCCGAGGGGATTGGACTTGGTGATGAAGATGTAGCTGGCGCGCGAGAGGTTGGTGATGGGCTCCCGGAGCGTGCCGCGTGGGAGCATGTAGTGGTTGCCGAAAGGGGAGTTGCGGTCGATGAGGCAGATGTCCAACCGGCTCTTGAGCGCGAGGTATTGAAATCCGTCGTCGAGCAACAACGTGTCGCAGCCGAATTTGCGGATGGCGTACCGGCCGCTCTTGACGCGGTTCTTGTCCACGAGCACGACGACGTTCTTCAGGTTGGAGGCGAGCATGTACGGCTCGTCACCGGCTTGGTCGCTGTCGAGCAACAGGGAGGTGCCATCGGAAACCACCTTCGGCGGAAAACGATCCTGTCCGCCCGGTAGTTTCTCGAGCATCCGCTCCCAGAATGGCCGGGGCGCGCTTTTGTAGCCACGCGAGAGAATGGCGACCCGCCGGCCTTTTTGTTGAAGCGCCCGGGCAAAGATCTCGACGACGGGGGTCTTGCCGGTGCCACCGACGGTGAGGTTGCCGATGCTGACGACCTGACAGCCGAGCGTGTGGTCGCGAAAGATGCGGTTGCGCCAGAGGAAGAGCCGGGCTTGGACGGCGAGTTCGTAGACTTTGGACAGGGCTGCCAAGGCGCCGCTGGTGAGGCGGGCGCCAAAGTCACGACGGCGGTCAAAGATGACGTCGAGTACGTACTGCTCGACGTTTTCAGTCCATTGCCACATGCGCCGGCGATAGTGCCGCAAACGTCAGAAAAGAACAAGCGCCTGAGCTTTCGCCCAGGCGCTTGCCTGTGAACTCGAACGGAGTTTGTTATTTGCGACGCCGACCCGTCATCGCCACGCCCAAGAGACCCGCTGCGACGAGCACGACCGTGCCCGGCTCGGGAATCTGCGGGAAGAGCTGATCGATCTGCGAGATGGTCACCGCGTTCAACGCGTCTACCGCGAGGCGCTTGTTGGCGGGAGTTTCACCCCCGGCGGTCAGAACGATCTCCTTGGAAACGAAGATCTTTTGCTGAGGGCTCGTCAGATCAGCCGACGCTGACAGAACGGGCGGCGGATTGACGACGAAGAGTGCCGGCACGAGCAGTTGGTTGTTACCGGCATCCACGGCGGTTTCGGTGACAGACGCCGAGCCTTGCCCGACGAGGACTGCGCCGTTGAAATCAAGCTTCACGCCGGAGATCAATTCGCTCGATTCGGGCGCAACCGCGGCGGAGAAGTTGATGACGATATCTTTGATTTGGTTCCCGAACGCGGCAAATCCGCCCTGGAGACGGAGCCCGAAGCTGCCGTTTTCTTGGATTCCAATCACAGTGATGCCGGCAGCGTCAAAGCCAGCGATGGAAAAGTCGGAGAAAATCTTGTCGCCGACTTGAATGGATCCGCCATTGATCAACGTGTCGAGCCCAACCCCCGGAACAATCACTTGAGCAGCTGGTGAAGCTGAGACTTTGGTTACCACGCCGAACGAAGCCGCCACAGCGATGACAGCCGCAGTTCTGATCCAAACGGACAAACGGCTCTTGGTGATACTTTCCGTACTAAACATTCCCTATCTCCTTTAGTTAGATACCGGCACGCACCCTTTGGTCCGGTAAGTTAATCCTGCTGCCAGCGCACTGGTAGCAGGTGGAATAGTACTCGTGATCGGGGAAATGTCAAGAAGGCTGATGGCCGGGAGGGCAGGATTTTTCAAGCCTGCAAAAGAACGAGCGCCTCAGCATGTGCCGAGGCGCTCGCCCTGAAACTTCTCTAGCTTTTTTTACTTCCGACGACGACCTGTCAAGACCACGCCCACGAGACCCGCCGCGACGAGCACCACAGTGCCCGGCTCAGGAATCTGCGAGAACGTCTGGTCAATCTGGGAGATGCTCACCGCGTTGATGGCATCGGTGCCCAGCCGCTTGTTGGGGGCTGTATCTCCACCCGCGACGAGAAGCACGTCCTTGAGGACGAAGATCTTCTTCTGCGGGGAGACGAGATCAGCCGAAGCGGACAGTACCGGCGGAGGATTCACGACGTAGAGCGGCGGGAGGAGCTGCTGATTGCCTTGCGGATCAGTCGCTGTTTCCACCACGGACGCGTGACCGTAGCCGGCGGTTACCACACCGTTGAAGTCGAGATGGACGTCTGAGATCCACATATCGGACTCCGGTGCGACGGTGACGGAGAAGCCGAAGAGGATGTCCTTGGTCTGGTTGCCAAAGGCAGCGAAGCCGCCTTGGAGCCGGATGCCAAAGTTGCCATTCTCCTCGATCCCGATCACCTGGACACCAGCGGCATCGAAGCCACTGATGCTGAAGTCGGCGAAAATCTTGTCGCCAACTGTAATGGACCCACCATTGAGTAGTTGATCAAGCCCAACGGACGGTCCCAGGATTTCTGCGGCAGGCGAAGCGTAAGCCTTGGTGAAGAGGCTCAGCGACGCTACCACCACGACAAGCGCAGCACTCTTCACCAAGAGGCCGGCAGCGTGGATTTTTCTGGTACCACTAACCATACCCTATCTCCTTTGTCTGATTTGCCGGGATGCACCCTATGCACCGGCTGTGTTAACACTGTTGTCAACTCGCTGACAACACCAGCATTCTAAAGGCTTGGCGGGCGAAGTCAAGTCAA
>OMJI01000107.1 GCA_900299315.1 Verrucomicrobiota bacterium
CGGGCTGAATCGTCTCGACCGTGATGCCGAGCGCGCCGTCCGGCACCGCGAAATCTCCCATACCGGCAAACCGGTCGCCGACCCGCAGCACGCGCATCGTCTGGAAACACCGGGCCGCCCGCGCCGCCCGCAACGCCGTCACGCACCGGGGTAACGTGTCCGCGTCGTCGAGATGTCCGGCCACGACGCGGTACGCCTTGCCGCGTTGCCGGAGCACCGACGCCAAATCCTGCACGCCGTGAATGCCGTGGTTGGGCAGCAACCGCAACGGGTCAACGTGCCGGCCAAAATCCCGGTCGGGCGTCGTGTCGAACATCACTACCGGTAACCTCGTCCCCACCAGCGCGTCGGCCGCTTCCAGCGACGGCGAATACGCGAGGTGCAACGTCACAATCGCGTCCACCCCGGCCGCCTCGAATTGCCGCACCGCGGCCGCGAACTCCGGTGCCGTCCGCGCCATCGCCACCGGCACGACCGCGACGCCGGCCCCGCGCAGCGCCGTCGCGACCCGCCCGGCGAACGGCTCAACCTGTTTCGCGAGGTCCGGCAGAACCTCGTCGTAAAGTTTCACGTACAACGGCAGCAAGCCGACGGTGATCTGGTTCATGCCCGTTTCTCCCGCGTTATCGCGTAAGGTTTGCCGGCTGCCACGTGCCCGTAGAGCCGGTCGAAAGTCTCCTGGTACAACGATTGTGCCGCCGCATCGAGTCGCATCGTGGCCGGCACCGGCTGCGTTGCCGCCCGCGTGGCCGGCGTGTCGAACGCCTGGAGGCAACCGCGCGCCCCCATCAGGTCGGCCTCGATGACTCGCGTTACCGGCAACGGGGCGAACAACGCGGCGAACAACGCTTGGAAATGCGTCGCCCGCGCCGCGCCGCCGCACAGCACGAGACTGTCAATCGCTCCGGCCTCGGCCACCGGCGCAAACACGCGTGCAAACTCGAACACCATCCCGGCCGCCACCGCGCGCAGCAATTCGTCGCCAGACGTCGCCGGTCCCATGCCGAAGAACGCCGCCGAGCCGGTCAACTCCGGCCGCAGCGCGTTTGGCCGGTTCAACCACGGCAACGCCACCAAGCCCGGTGCCGGCATGATCCGTTCCGCGAACACCCGCGTCATCCGCGCCAGCGCGGTGCGGTGGTCGGCGTGGACGAAGTTCGCCAGCGCCCAGTCCCACGTGACGTTGCCGGTCAGCAACGGCATGATCACCTGTTGGCCGCGCCCGGTCGGCGCGGCGATGACGAGTTGAAACGGCGACCGGCCCGCGCGGCCCGGTGGGAGGATGAAGTTGCCGACCCACGCTGTGCCGAGCGAACATTCCAGCGGTCGCCGCGAAACGTGGCGCACCGAGAGGTAACCGGCTTCGTGGTCGTTGTACGGTCCGGCGACCGGGATGCCGGCCGGGAGTTGCAGCAGCCGGGCACCGGCGGCGTTGAGCGGCGCGATGGCGTGTCCGTCGCGCAACGGCGCGGCGAAATCGGCACGCAAGCCGAGTTCGACGAGCGACCGGTCAGTCAGCCGGTTACGTCGGGCGTCATAGACGCCGGACTGGAGCGCGTGACAAGCGTCCTGCCGCCACTGGCCGGTGAGGTGAAACCCGGCAAACTCGCCGGCCCCTACGCACAACGGGTTGCCGGCAAAGAGGGCGGGCTGCCGCTCGCGCAACCACTGGGCGCGGGCCAAGCCCATGCCGGGTTCGTCGCGCAACGAGAACGCGCGCCACCAACGGGCCGGGTGTTGAGCGGCGGTGCGGTGGAAGTGCGCCAGTGCGCGGGTGTCGTTCCAGAGGTACATCGGCGTCTGCGCCGTGCCGGTGTTGCGGTCCACAAGAATGGTGCTGCCGCCCTGCGCGGCGAAGCCGATGCCGCGCACTTTGCTCCAACGACGGCCCGCTTGCCGGCGGAGATCCGCGGCGACGGCGCGGAGTGCGCGCAGCAGCGCGGCCGGGTCTTGTTCGCGTTTGCCGGTAGCGTCGGTGGCCAATGCCAGCCGGTGTCCCGCCTGCGCGACGAGCCGGCCACGGCGCGCATCGAATACCGCCGCTTTCAAGGCCGTGGAACCGATGTCGATGCCGAGGTACATATCAGTCGCCGTTGACTGTCACCACAGTGCACGTGCGGTGTGATTCCAGCGCGGCGGTCAGGACTTCGTGGTGCTGTTGGGTTTCGCGCGGTGTGACACAGCCAGCAAACGGGCCGGGCGTGTGGCCGTGGACGAGTTCGTGCAGGTACGCGGCCCACATCTGCAGGATCACATCGGAGAACCCGGCTTCGAAGATGCCGCCGCTGATGACCGGGTAGGTCATCTCTTGGCCCATGTCGAGGTGTTGCCAGGGCTGTTCGCCGCCGCTGTAGTCGAGGAACTGCAGGGCGTTGGCCTGTTTGGTGGAGAACCGCGCGCTGCGGCGGGTACCGAGGATCTCGAAGTACCAGGAGTTCTTCTCGCCGGGCGCGATCCGCTGGGTCTTGATCGTCAGCGGGAAAATCTGTCGGGTCGTGGGGTCCATCGCTTCGCACAAGAGCGTGGCGTTGTCCCATGTCTCGCACGGCGCTGGCTGGCCGTCCCTGCCGGGGCGATGGGTGAACACCTTCGAGAGGATGGCGCGGACGTTGCGGGGCATCCAGCCCGCCCGCAACGGGACGTGCAACGGGTGCAGGCCGAGGTCGCCGAGGCAGCCGTAGGCGCCGTTGGTGGCGACGGAGCGTTTCCAGTTGATTGGTTTGTTCGGGTCGAGGTCGCTGGAGTGGAGGAACCCGGCATTGACTTCGAGGATCGTGCCAAACTCGTGGCCCGCAAGCATTCGTCCGATGCGCTGCATGGCTGGGAAGAAGGGGAACTCCGAGGAACAGCGCGCGAAACAGTCTGGGCGTGCCGCCAGCGCGGCGAGAATGGCGCGGTTGGCCTCGCGATCGATGCCGAAGGGTTTCTCGCCGAAGAGATGTTTGCCGGCTTCGATGGCGGTGATGTACATCTCTGCGTGCAGATGGTGCGGCACGGCGATGTACACGGCATCCACGTCAGGGTTGGCGAGCAGTTCGCGATAATTGGCAGTTGCCTGGCGGATGGTGCCGAGGTGGTCGGTGAACCAGCGCATCGGTTCCGGGGAGCGGTTGCAGACGGCCACGATCACAGGTCGCGCCGACGGTTCGCGCAGGTGACACCACCGCGCCGCCGCCGATGCGAATTCACGTCCCATCAGGCCGCACCCGATGATGCCGAAGCGCACGGTCCTCACGAAGCACTTCCTTTGGCGAGCAAGACGTGCGCCGCCGCTTTCGCCAACCACCGCTGCTCCTTGGCGGGCAGGCGGTCGTCGGTGATGACCCTGTCAATCTGCTTCCAGCCGGCAAACCGGACGAAGGCGCGCTTCTGAAACTTGGTGTGATCGACGACCAGGATCGTCTGCTGGGCGCAAGCGATCATCGCCTTGGAGATGCGGGCGACGGCCAGTTCGCTGCTATAGAGCCCATCCCGGTCGAGCGCGTCCGCCCCGAGGATGGCCAGTTGGACGCGCAATTGCCGCAGATTGTCCTCGGTCAATGGCCCCGTCAGGTCGGGACTATTTTTTCGGGCGCTGCCGCCGAGCAGGACGAGCTCAATGTTGTCGTGCGCGTAAAGCGCGGCGGCAATCGCGAGCGACGATGTGAGCACCTTGAGGTTGGGAATGCCGGCCAGGGCGTGCGCCACGGCGAGCGTGGTGGTGCCGGTATCGAGCACCACGGTCATTCCGGGCTGGATCAATTTCGCCGCGGCTTGGGCAATGGCCGCCTTCTCCGCCAGTTGCGTCTCTTGTTTTTCGCGAAAGGCAAACTGGATCTTCGCCTGCTGCGAGAACAACCCACCGCCGTGGGTCCGCGTCAGATAGCCGTGCGCGGCCAGATGGTCGAGGTCGCGGCGGACAGTCATCGGCGTCACGTCAAACCGCCGGGTGAGTTCCGTGACCGTCACTTCGCCCCGCTCGCGCAATTGCTCGATGATCGCCTGTTGCCGGGAGTTGAGGATGTCGTTGGTCATGGCGCTGTCTCAAATGGATTGGCGCCACAAGGCAAGCCGTGCGCTTCCGCCACCGCCGGGTACACAACCGCGCCCCGGTAGGTGTTCAGCCCGCGGCGCAGGTCTGGCAGCAGTTCGAGCGCGCGCTCGGCACCGAGACTGGCGAGTTTGACGGCGTAGGGCATCGTGGCGTTGGTCAAGGCCTGCGTGGCGGTGCGGGCATAGGCGCCCGGCATGTTGGTCACGCAGTAGTGAATCACGTCGTCTTGAACGTACACCGGGTCGTCATGGGTGGTCGGGCGCGATGTCTCGGCGCAACCGCCCTGGTCAATCGCAATGTCCACGAACACCGACCCGGGCTTCATCATCCGCAGCATGTCGCGCCGGATGAGTTTGGGCGCGACCGCACCCGGCACCAGCACGGCACCGATCAGCAGGTCCACCGCGGCCAGTCGTTCGAGAAGGTTTTGTTCGTTCGAGTATAACGTGTGGGCCGCGTGCTCGAGCGTGATGTCGAGAAATCGCATCCGCTCGAGGTCCACCTCCAGGATCGTGACCGCCGCACCGAGGCCCGCCGCCATCCGGCCGGCATTGACACCCGAGGTGCCGCCGCCGAGCACGAGCACGTTGCCCGGCAACACGCCCGGCACACCACCCAGCAGCACGCCTTTGCCGCCCTCCGCCTTGCTCAGGTAATACGCGCCTATGATTGCGCTCATCCGGCCGGCAATCTCGCTCATCGGTTCCAGTAAGGGCCGGCGCCGGCCGACTTCCACAGTCTCGTAGGCGATGCCCGTGGTGCGTGCGGCCAGCAGCCGCTGCGTCAACTCACGCTCGGCCGCCAAATGGAGGTAGGTGAACAATACCAAGTCTGGCCGCAGAAAACCGTACTCGGCCGGTTGTGGTTCCTTGACCTTGAGGACCAAGTCCGCACCCCACGCGTCGGCCGCCGTCGGCATCAGGGTCGCGCCGACTTCGCGGTACAGCGCGTCGGCAAATCCCGCACCGGCACCCGCGCCCTCCTGGACGAGCACGGTATGCCCCTGCTGGATGAGCATCCGCACACCGCCCGGGGTACAGGCGACACGGTTCTCCTTGATTTTGATTTCTTTCGGGACGCCGATTCTCATGCGCCAATCGCCTCGTTCATGCGGTCGAGGATGAAATCCACCACGACAGGCGTGCTGATCAGCGGAATCTTGGTCAGCACCACCGGCGGACAGTCCGCCTTGTAAACTTGGGCACTGGCGTCCAGCCCCCGGTCGTTCAAGTGACCGGCAAATCGTTTCGCGGCGTTCAAGTCGCGGAAATAGAGCGTTGTCATGTGTCGGCGACCCTCGATTGCCGTAATCTGCGCTGCGTGAGCCGCGCCAAACTCCCGCAGCCGCGCCTCGTAGTAATCACCCACGGTGCGCGTGACAGCGGCATTGGCCTGCGCCCAACGCATCGTGATCAGGTAGGCCAGCGACGCCAGTTCCTCCTGGCCATTGGTGACAAGCGCGCCAAACAATGGTAGCGAGTCCATCGCCGCGCTGAACAACAGACGTGAGGCCGGGTATTCGCCGCCCGGGAACCCCTTGCCCACCGCCACGAACGTCGGCGTCAGCCCCCATTCGCGGAACATGAACAAGTCCGGGTGCCAGAGGCAGGACTGGATCTCGTCGCACACCGTCGGCACATCGTGGGCCCGGCAGAGCGCGTAGGCGCGTTGCAGGAACTCGGGCGTCAACAGCCGGCCGCCGTAGTTCATCATCACGATCTCGTGGAAGAACCCGGCCACTTTCGTCGCGCCCCGGTCCCACCGGGCAAACGCCGCCTCGAGGTCGGCCGTGTTGTTCGGCCGAATCGGGCACACCCGGCAGATGCCGGCCGCGTCCAGCTTGGCCAACAACGCCGGCCACATGCCGCGCATCGTCTGCGCGAGAATCGTGGTGCCATGGTAGTTCGCCTGCAATTCGCCATCGTCATTGCCCATCACCAGCAAAACCGGCGTGCGCCCGTGGTAGCGGGGCGCCGCGCCACCCGGCTCGACCGCGTAGAACCGCGCCAAGATCATCTTCAACGCCGCTTCGCAAGCAAGGCTGCCCGTTTCGAGGTTCAAGACCCGGTTTACGACGTAGGGATCGTTGGCGGCAAGTACCCGGTCCAGCCCGGTCCGGTCGTCCGCGGCGAGCCCATTCCCCACGCGCACCAATTCCTCCTCCAGCAACCGCGTGATCTGCCCGCGGGTGTTGTTGTGGGTCGCGTTGGGAATCCCCAGTCGCCGCGCCCGCTCCAACAATGCGTAGCCGGGGAAACCGTGTCCGAGCGGCGCGTGATAGTGCTCGCTCTTGGAAATCAACCGCAGCCGCCCATCCTCCCCCACCCGAAACCAACCCACCGCGCTGACCGGCGACTGTGCTGACTTCGTCGCGGCATTAAACATCACCGTGGATGCCCCGCGGACGGGACTTCCCGACGCCGGCGGCACCACCCGTGTGCCAACCCGGTCCAGTAACGCCTCCTGACGCTCCAAGAAAGCTGCCGGCAGGAACTCGACCGGCTCCTGGGCCAGTTGCCGAAGTGTATCGAGGTCTTCGCCCGTCAAAAAGGTGCGCGCCGCAGCCGCCACTGTCACGTGCTCCACCCCGATCAGGTCCGCCAACGAGGCCGTCACCGGTTGGAACCCAACCACCCCGCAATGGCGCGGTGTTTTTATAGTATTCATTTTGTGTGATTAGAACATTCTTACGGGACCGTGTCAAATTCCGTTTCGAGAAGCTACTCTCCGTCGGGAACTGCAACTCCCTGATTGCCGCTGCGGGTTAGCCTGCATCGACCACCAAACTCCCCCTCACCGCGGCGTGACGGTACGCCGCCGCCTCTCCCTCGCGGCGGGGGGGGAGAGGCCGGTCCCGCTCCGAGCAGGGAACGGGTGAGTAGTCGGGTGGCATC
>OMJI01000108.1 GCA_900299315.1 Verrucomicrobiota bacterium
ACATCGTCAGCTTTCGCACCGCCGACGATCCGCCGCTCTGGTTCATCAAACGCGTTGTGGGCTTGCCCGGTGAGACCGTTGCGATTCGCAACGGCGTTCCGCTCATCAACGGCCAGCCCCTGCCGGAGCCGTACACGCAGCAAAACGCCGGTTGGCAAATGGAGCCGGTCAGCCTCGCCACCAACCAAGTCCTCGTCCTCAGCGACAATCGCCGGTACGGCGTCGACGATTACGTCCAAGGCAAAGTCGCCACGCGCCTCATCAACGCCCGGCTCCTCCGCCATTGGAGCTGGCGGAAAAATGGCGGTTGATTTGGCATTCGTCCTTGGCCATTAGTCATTCCATGAAATGGCTTCCTCGCATCGTCGGCCTGCTGCTGCTCGCTCTCATCGGCTGGTGGGCGTGGCAGAAACTCACGGTCACCGACGAACAACGCATCCGCCGCACCGTTGGCGCCATGCAACGCGCGGTCGAGAAGATGAACTTCCTCAGCCTCGACAGCTACATTGCCGGCGACTACCACGACGACCGGGGCCTCGACAAATCCTCGCTGCTCGCCGCCGTCCGCGTCACCCGGCTCCAGTACAGCACCTTCCTCGTCTTCCTGAGCGACACCACCGTGGCCGTCGATCCCGACCGGCAGAACGCCACCGTCGTCTTCATCGCCAAAGTCCTCGCCACCCCGCGCGACGGCGGTGCCGAGAGCGAACTCTTCACCGAACGCTTCCGCCTCACCTTCCGCAAACTAGACAACGCCTGGAAACTCACCTCCACCGAAGTCCCCAAGCTGAAGTTTGAGTGATTGCCGGGGTGTGCCCGCGTCGCTATCCTGAGTTCGCATGCCAAAGCTCTACGTCTACATGGGATTGGTTGTTTTCTTCTACGCCAACGACCACGAGCCGATTCATGTTCACGGTCTCTATCAAGGTCGCGAATGCAAAGCTGAGTTCACCGTGCGTGATGGTCGAGTGGTGCGGATTGTGTTTCTGCCCGTCGTGAAGATGCCGCCGCTGAAACCAGCCGAGATGGCGAACTTCAAGAAACTCGTTCGCGCCCGCTCGGCGGAGATTGTGCAGAAGTGGATTGACTACTTTGTCCTCCATCGCAACATTACTCCCGAAACGATCACACGACGTCTGCCATGATTGCCATCGATAACAAGACAGTCAGCATCAAGACAGCACAGGTCGTCCGCAACTACCGGCTGCGGTTGGAGTTCAGTGATGGGAAAGTTGTGGAAGTGGACTTTGGGCCTTACCTCCGATCGGCTACCCTTCCCGGCATTCGGCGATACTTGCAGCCGCGCCAATTCCGGCAGTTCGCAATCACGGACGGCGTCCTGCACTGGAACGACTACGACCTTATCTTCCCGATGGCAGATCTCTATGATGGGGTCATCCGGTAGCGGCGGAGTCTAACCACCGCTTCAACTCCAAGTCGCCTGGTGCCTGATCTGTAGGGATATTCTAAGAGTCGGTTTGCCACTGGTTCATGCACTAGGGCTTGCGTCGGGGCGAAATATCGCGCATTTATAGGCGCTCCATGGGAAAGAAAAACCGACCCAAGCCAATTACTGAGTCTGTCGCACCGGCTCCTGCGCCGGTAGTTGCCCCGGTACCGCCAGCTCCGGCTCCAGAGCCGGTGACTTATTTCACACTGGCGGATTGGCTGGCGGCGGCGGTTGCGTTTCTCGTGGCAGGGGCGGTTTACCTCTATTACATGTCGCCGTCGGTGACGTTGCAGGACTCGGGCGAGTTGGTGACCGGGGCATTCAATTTCGGCGTGCCGCATCCGACCGGCTATCCGCTCTGGGCGTTCTTGGGTTGGGTATGGCGGCATCTCGTGCCGTTCGGCAACCCGGCCTGGCGCCTCAGTTTGTTCTCGGTGGTGACGGGGGCGACGCTGGTGGGGATCCTGACGTTGTTGATGTCGCGGAGCATCCTGATGTTGCTCCGCAACGTGCCGTGGGGCGAGACGCTGGAGGATTCGGTCCGGCGGGGTCTGTCGTTGTCGCTCGGCACGGCGGCGGCGTTGATGTTCGCGTTCAACCGCAGCGTGTGGCAGTGGGCGTGCGTGCCGGAGATGCGGGCGCTCAACGCGTTTTCCTACGTCGCGACAACGTGCTTGTTGTTCGCGTGGATGATGCGGCCGAAACATCACCGGTACATCTACGCGTTGTTGCTGGTGTGGGGGTTGAGCTTGGCGAATCACCAGACGGTGATCGTGCTGATTTTTCCCTTCGTGACCGGCATGTGGCTGGTTGGTTTCTTCAGCGAATCGACGGACCGGCAGCGGTACTCGGCGTTGATGGAATTTGGTTTTGCCTGCCTCGTCGCGTGGACGCTGGGCGTGTTGATAAACGCGTGGTTGCTGACCGGGCCGAACGAGTCGTTGTGGACGGAGGAGATCAAGACGGTGTTGCTGTTCGGGCCGAAGAGCAAGCCGTTCCCGGTCGTGTTGCTGTCGGCCGGTGGGGCGGCGTTGCTGCTGTGGCTCGGGATGAAGCGGGGGATGCTCGACGCGAAGCGGGCCGGGTGGTGCGCGCTGTTGTTCGCGATCGGCTTGGGTATGTACGCCTACATGCCGGTGGCTGCCTCGACGAACCCGCCGATGAACTGGGGCTACGCCTACACCAAGCAAGGGTTCCTGCATGCCATCACGCGCGGCCAGTATGAACAGATTCACCTGTCGTGGCCGTGGTCGGAGAAGTTCTGGATCCAGATGGGATTGTTCGTCCAGCAACTGCTCCGGCAATACGGCTGGGTCATCGGCGCGTTTGCCGTCCTGCCGGTGGTCGTGTTGTTCCGCGACTGGCTGCGCCTGAAGACGCGGGCCCGGGAGTGGCTGATCTTTGCGGTGACCGCGTTTCTGATCACGTGGATCGGGTTGATCATCATCATCAGCCCGGACATCGACAAACAGAACCAGGAGATCAACCTGAAGTTCTTCGTCGGCGCGCACGGGTTTTTCGCGATGCTGATCGGCTACGGCATGGCGCTGGCCGGGGCGGGGGTGTTGACGAAGTGGCCGCGGATTCCCCGACAAGGCGCGGTCGCGGCGAGCTGGCTGGCGGTGGCGTGCGCGGCGATCCCATTCGCCGTGAACTGGGAGAAATGCGAGCAGCGCGGCCACGATTTCGGTTATCAGTTTGGCTACCGGATGTTCTACCCGGGCGGTGGTTACCCGCCGATGGAACAGAACGCCGTGCTCTACGGCGGCACCGATCCCGGTCGGTTCGTGCCGACCTATATGATTTTCTGCGAGAGCCGGGTGGACCCGAAAGACCGGTTCCAGAATCCCCGGCTCGATCCTGAAGGCGGAAAGAATTTCGACCGGCGCGACGTGTACATCATCACCCAGAACGCCCTCGCCGACAGCACGTACATGTCCTACATCCGCGATCATTACGACCACACGCGGCCGGATCCGAACAACCCGGCCACGCTCGAACGGCGCGCGCCGTGGCAACGAGCGGTGTTCCGGTGGGCGTGGCGCGCGATGCACCGCGACACGATGTACCCGAAACAACCCATCTACATCCCCACCGAGTCGGACAGTCAACGCGCGTTCAGCGAGTACGTCGCCGATCTCCAGAAACGCCAGCCCGGCCCCGATGAAGACGTCGAGATCACCGGCGGGCAGGTCCAGGTCCGCGGCGTCGGCGGCGTCATGGCCATCAATGGCATCCTCACCCGCTGGATTTTCGACCGCGCCAAGGACAAGCACGACTTCTACGTCGAGGAAAGCTACGTCATTCCGTGGATGTATCCCTACCTCAGCCCGTTTGGGATCATCATGAAGATCAACCGGGATCAGTTGCCGACGCCGCAGGAGGACCCGGTCTTGTGGAAGAACATCATCGACCGCGACCGGGCTTACTGGGACAAACTTTGCGCCGAACTCACCGCGCGACCGGAGTTCCAGCGCGACTCGGATGCCCAGAAGACATTCTCCAAGCTGCGCTCCGCGATCGGCGGCGTCTACTCCTACCGGCGGCTTCTGCCGGAAGCGGAGTACGCATTCCGGCAGGCGCTCGCACTCTGCCCGGAAAGTCCCGAAGCCAACTTTCGTCTCGCCCAACTTCTCACCGAGCAGAACCGGCTCGACGACGCCATCACCGTCCTGACCGCCCTTCAAGCCCGCGACCCGCTCAACGCCAAGATTGGCCAAGCCGTCCAGCAACTGCAGACCATCAAACAAGGCCGGTCGGAAATCGGGCCGCTCGAACAAGCCGTTGCCGCCAACCCGCGCGACCTGCGCGTGCTCAGTCAGCTCATTCAAGCCTGCCTGCGGGCCGGTATCCCCGATCGGATTCCCGGCTTGTGCGACCGGTTCCTCGCCCAGCCCGGTGTGCCGGCCGGCGAGATGCTCCAAGTTGCCCAGCTCTTCATCTCGTTGCGCCAACTCGACCGCGCCGTTTCCACGATCCAATTCATCATCAGCCGGTATCCGCAAGAGGCGCAGGCCTACTACGGCTTGGCGGTGCTCCGCCTCGCGCAGGGCAACAAGGACGATGCGCTCAACAACCTTGCTCGCGCCATCGGCCTCAACCCCGCGTATCGCGATCAGGCTCGCAACGATCCCAACTTCGGCTCGTTCCGCGACGACCCACGTTTCCAGCAAATCACCAGCGCCGCCCCGGCCCCGTTCACCATCAACTGACAAGGCGCTCCATGTTTCTCCCCGGTCAAAAAGTAGTCTGCGTGAACGACGTGTTCCCGGAAGGCATCAAGAAGTTCTACTGGAAACTGCCGGTCAAGGGCGTGACCTACACCATCCGCGACCTCCTGCCCGGCGTGGACATCAACGGCGAGCCCGGCGAGATGTGCGTCTATCTCACCGAACTCCTCAATCCCTGCAGCGACACGCCGCCATACCCCGAACGCGGTTTCAAGGCCGAGCGATTTCGTCCGCTCGAAACCGATGAAGAGACCGACTCGAAGCGCGACGATGTCCCGGAAGAAGTACCGGAGGAAGTCGCGATTTGAAAACCCCGGTCGCCTACGCCAAGCAACACAGCGCCCGGTTTGTCTCCGAACTCCAGCAACTCGTCCGCTTCCCCAGCGTCTCCGCCCAACCGCAGCACACCCGGGACGTCCGGGCCTGCGCGAATTGGGTGGCAAAACATTTCCGGGACCTCGGCCTGCAAGTCACCGTCCACGAAACACCCCGGCATCCCATCATCGAGGCGCGCACTGTAGCCGCGCTTGCCAAGCGCGGTCCTGCCGGCCGCCGCGCTTACCAAGCGCGGCAACAGCAGCCGACGGTCCTCATTTACGGCCACTACGACGTCCAGCCACCGGAGCCGCTTGAACTCTGGAAGACGCCGCCGTTCGAGCCGGTGATTCGCGGCGGGAAACTTTTTGGCCGGGGATCCTCCGACAACAAGGGCCAGTTCTTTGCCCACGTGAAGGCGGTCGAGTCGTACCTCCGCACCGGCACGCTGTTGCCAGTGAACGTGATCTTCCTCATCGAGGGCGAAGAGGAGGTCGGCAGCCGGAACCTGTTCACCTTCGTCGCCAAGCACTCGCGGCGGTTGCGGGCCGATTACGTTGTGATTTCCGACACGAGCATGTTCTCGCCACAACACCCGACGCTGACCTACGGCACGCGCGGCATCGTGGGTTGTGAAGTCCGCGTAGACGGTCCCGCGCGCGATCTGCATTCCGGTGTCTTTGGCGGCAGCGTGGCCAACCCGGCCCTGGTGCTGTCCCGGCTGCTCGCGACGTGCGTGGACGCCGACGGGCGCGTGAGCATTCCCGGCTTTTACGATGGCGTGAAACCGCTGGCCGCGTGGGAACGCCGGGAATGGCGGCGATTGCCGTTTGACGAGCCGGCGTACCGGCGAATGATTGGCGCTCCGCAACTTACCGGCGAGAAAGGCTACACCACCCTCGAACGCCGGTGGGTGCGCCCCACATTCGAGATCAACGGGCTCACCAGCGGCTATCAAGGCCCGGGCGGCAAGACGATCGTGCCGGCGTGGGCCGTGGCGAAGATTACCTGTCGCGTCGTGCCCGGCCAGAACCCGCCGGCCGTGCTGCGCGCCATCCACCGGCACCTGCGCCGGCACTGTCCGAAATCGGTGCGGCTCACGCTGACCGGGAGTTGTTCATCACCGTTCTTCACCTCGCCCGACGGCCCGGGCGCCAAGGCTGCGCTCGCCGCGCTCGAAGCCGCCTTCGGCAAGAAACCCGTCCGCACCCGGGAAGGCGGCACGTTGCCGATCCTCGACATTTTCCACCGCCACCTCCACGCTGAAATCCTGATGCTCGGCCTCGGCCTCGCCGATGACAATTGGCATTCGCCAAACGAGAAATTCGACCTCGGAAATTTCCAAAACGGCATCGTGATGAGCGTCGCGTTGTTGCGGAATCTGGGCGGCGAGATTTTGTAGCCGCAGGCTTTACGCCTGCGGTGAATTCCGCTAGCTTCCCTCCGTCATGTCCAAAATCCAGCGTGCGCTTGTGAGCGTTTCCGACAAGACCGGCCTTGTTGATTTCGTGAGGGAGTTGCATGCGCTCGGCGTGGAGATTATCTCGACGGGCGGGACGGCCAAGGCGTTGAAGGAGGCGGGCGTGCCGGTCATTGAGATTAGCGAGCATACCGGCTTCCCCGAGATGATGGATGGCCGGGTGAAGACGCTGCATCCGAAGGTGCACGGCGGTTTGCTGTTCATCCGCGGCAATCCCGAGCACGAAGCGGCGGCGCAGAAGCACGGCATCAAGCCGATCGACCTCGTCGTCGTGAATCTTTACCCCTTCGAGAAGACCGTCGCCAAGCCGGGCGTCCAACTCCACGAAGCCATCGAGAACATCGATATCGGCGGCCCGAGCATGTTGCGCAGCGCGGCGAAGAATCACGCGAGCGTGACCGTGGTGGTGGACCCGGCGGACTACCCGGCGGTGTTGAAGGACATCAAGGAACACGGCGGCGACACGTGCGAGATGTTCCGGTGGAAGCTGGCCGTAAAAGTGTTCGAGACCACGAGCCGGTACGATGGCGCCATCGCCGCGCACCTGCACGCCGAGCGGATGAAAGCCAAAGGCGAGCCGGCAACTTTCCCGGCGACGTTCAACCTTTCGTCACCCAAAGCCCAAGACCTCCGGTATGGCGAGAATCCGCACCAGAAAGCCGCGCTCTACGGTGATTTCCAGAAGCATTTTCAGCAACTCCACGGCAAAGAACTTTCCTACAACAACATTCTCGACCTGACCGCCGCCGCTGATTTGATCGCGGAGTTTGAGGACCCGACCGTCGCCATCATCAAGCACACCAACCCGTGCGGCGTCGGCAGCGCCCCGGCCTTGGTGGATGCGTGGAATCTCGCTTACGCCACCGACAAGCAGGCACCGTTCGGCGGTATCATCGCGGTGAATCGGCCGCTCGATGCCGGTATCGCGCAGGCCATCGCCGAAATCTTCAGCGAAGTGATCGTCGCGCCGGATTTCCCGCCGGCAGCCTTGGAGATTTTGCAGAAGAAGAAAAATCTCCGGCTCATCCGCTCACTCCAGCGTTCCCTCACTCCCTCACTCCAGCTCCGGTCGGTGACCGGTGGGCTGCTGGTGCAGGACCGCGACGCCCGGTTGGTCTCTGCGGCAGATTTGAAGACGGTTACCAAGCGGCATCCGACGCAAGCGGAGCGGCACGCGATGTTGTTCGCTTGGCGCATCGTGAAGCACGTGAAATCAAACGCCATCGTGTACGCCACCGCCGACGGCAGCACCGCACGGACGCTTGGGGTGGGCGCGGGGCAGATGAGCCGGGTGGACTCGTCGAAGATTGCCGTGTGGAAGGCCGGGGAGGCGGGGCTGAGCTTGAAGGGGAGCGTGGTGGCCAGCGATGCGTTCTTCCCGTTCCCCGACGGCGTGCTGGCTGCGGCCGACGCGGGGGCGACCGCGGCGATTCAACCCGGCGGCAGCGTCCGAGACGACGAGGTCATCGCCGCGGCGGATGGACGTGACATGGCGATGGTGTTGACCGGGATCCGGCATTTCCGACATTGAGAGGAGCCAACATGGACGAGGCGAGCAAGAAAATGGCAGTCAAGCGCAAGGCCAAGGTCTTGGTGACGGATGACGAAGAGGTCATCCGTACCTTGGAACGGCACGTGTTGGAGGAACTCGGTCACGAGGTCATCGAGGCGGATAACGCCGAGCGCGCCATCAATCTGGCCCGCGACCAACAGCCGGACTTGATCCTCCTCGACATCATGATGCCAGGTCTAACCGGCATCCAAGCGTGCGAGATCCTGCGCGGGGACAAGCGGACGGCGGACATCCGGATCTTGGTGGTGTCCGGGCTGGAACCGACGCGCGCGTTGGAGGAGAGCATCATCGTCGGCGCGGATGATTTCCTTTCCAAGCCAATCGACACCACCGAGCTGGCGGTGCGGGTCCGGTCGATGCTACGCGTGAAGAACATTCACGACGAAGATCGCCGGACCGAGGAATACATCAAGAGCCTCCAGTCCTTGCGGTCGCAGTAACCTTTACCGCGCGCCCAACAGTTGGTTGACCTTCCGCATCACCTCAAACGCGTCGGCCACATAAAGTACGTCTGCTTTGCCGCGCGCCCAACCGCAGTTGGCATCGAGATTAATCGCGCGCCGCTCGCCGATGAATCGCCAGCCCACCGCGTGCGGTTCCTCGCCGTGGCAACACGTCGAAAGCCCCTTCGGATGCCGGGGTGTCGAACCAGTCTGGCCGACTTGGTTGAGGTGCGACATGAAGGGCAAGACCGCTTGTCCCTCGCCGCTGAGATCTACGAGCGACTTGCTGCTGCCCAGCGACGCTTTCGTCGCATTGAGAAAGCCCATGATCAATTCCGCCGCTTCCGGCACGTGCGCTTGACCGTCCGGCTGCTTCTTTGTCCAACCAGCGCCCGCGACAAACAACAACTTCGCATCCGGTCGAATCGTCTGCTGGCTCGACTCCGGCGCCTTCACCCCGGTCACCTGAGTCGTGATCGTCGGTAGGCTCACGCTGACCGGTGTAGTGGCCGCCGTCCCGGCGGCTCCGCTGTACGGCGCATGACACCCCGGATCAATTGCAATGAACCACGGCCGTTGCGTCCGCGATTGCTGTGACTCCATGCGTTGCCGGTAATACCAACGCGTGATGTTGCCGTTCGCCATCCCTGTCACATGCGTGTCTGCCCGTCCGCCGCAGCGATGTGCCACACCGGACACGATGCGGTTCATCCGCGACGTCGCCGGCACGACAACAATCGTCGCCTGCGAAGCCTTGACCAACGCTTCGGCTGCCGCCGCATCGCTGGCGTACCGGGCTTGGGTAAACTCCGCGCCGGTCACCGCCAGAAACTTGGTCGCCCCGCAGCCGGCAATCTCGTTGGCGAACGGCTGCACATCCGCGCCGAACAATCCAACCACGAGCGTGCCGCCGTCCCGTTTCAGCGGGATGGCCGCCGCCAACGCTTCGAGCGCGGGCTTACCGGCATCCGCGTGAGTAAGTAGAAGTACTGTTTCCATATCTCGGTGTCCTCTGTGTCTCTGTGGTTCAACTAGCCGTTAATCCACGCAACGATTTCCTTAGCGATTTCATCCGCCGGCAAATCTTTGACGATCTTGGTTTGGCGTTGCTGTTTCGGCAACGCGACACTGGCATACTTCACCGCGTCGGTCGCGACCTTGGCCGGCTTCGCCTTCTGCAAGGCCGGCATGATGGCGCGCATGTTTTGCATGCCTATCTGCGGATTGTTCGGCGGTTCCGGCAAGCTGCCGGTCGCCCAGCCGAGCACGACCGGCGCGCCCGCGCATTTCGAAACCTGATGTTTGCCGCCTTCGATGCGTTCGAGAATCTCGAACGAGCCGTCCGCACCGACGGTGAGTTTATCGACGCCTTGGAATTGATTGGTGATGCCGAGGAGTTCGCCGACGATCTGCATCGTCGAACCGGCCCCGCGCGACGCTGATTCCCAACCGCCGAAAACCAGCAGCTTCGACATGTCGAGCCCCGGTATCCCTTTGATCGCCTCTGCAAGCAGCGGCGCGATTTCGGCAGCATCTGTGAATCCGCTCGACGGCCCGTCGACGACAATCAGCTCAAACGGCGCTTTCTGGCCAACGGTCATCATTACCTGCTGAAGCTTCGCTTTCGGCGCGACGCTGACGAGATAGACTTTGCTGCCGGCGACGTTCTTCGCGAGATGCGCCGCCTCAAACAACGCGTGCCACGCCCACGGGTCGAGCACCGACGGCAACATCATTTCATTCTTTAACGACGGCCCCGTCGGTCCGCTGACCGGCTCCAAAGTCTGGAGCGGATCCGGCACGATGCTTCCACAGACGACAATCTGATAGCTCATGGTTCTCCTTAATTTTCGGCTGAATGCAGTCCGCCCGGCGCGGCGCCAAATTCCAAGACGGTACGACTCGAGTCTTCGGGATGCGGCGTCGCACAGTTCCACATGCACGCGCCGCAATGAATGCACTTCTCGCGGTCAAACGCCGGCACGCCTTTCTCGCCGGGCGTGATGGCCTGACCGCTGCAAACCTCGACGCAGATGTGCGTGCCGCAACGCTCGCACAAGTTCGGATACAAAAAGACGACGTGATCGGCATAACCCGCCGGCGCTTGCACCTTGCCGCCCATCAACAGCGCGTCCTGATGTGACACGAGCAGTTTGCTGTCGAACGGAATCGCGGGCCAGCCGACGCGATTCATCAACTCGTTGTGCGCCGACACGCCTTTCGCGGCGCACTCCTTGCGGATCTTCTCGATCTCGTCGGCAGGAATTCGATCCCGGTAATACTCGCCCAAACTCGGTGTGTGTCCGCCGGCGGGACGAGTCTCGACCGGTAAGTTGATCTTGCCGTTCGTCGCACCGGCTAACGCCATGCCAAGCATACCGGTCACCATGCCGGCGTGAAAACCGTCGCGTGCGCGTTCGGCGACGCGACCTTCCTGCTCGACCCAGCTTTCGCGGCGACGCTTCACGTACGTCGCTTCGAGATTTTCTTTCGTGAACGGCTTCTTGTATTTCAGCAGTTCGAGAACTGCGTGGGCGAGCTGCGTGCCGGTCGTCCAGGCTTCGTCCACGCCACTGCCGGTGAGGACGTTCGTGCTGCCGGAGCCTTCGCCGATGCGAGCATAACCGTTGCCGGCGAGGTGCGGTTCGCCGCGCTTGCCGGATTCGCCGAGAGTTTTTGCGCCCCACGAACGCAGCGTGCCGCCGTTGAGATAACGCCAGAGGTACGGATGCAGCATCCAGTGTTGGAGATACCGGTAGGCGGTGCGCACCGGTGAATCGAACCACGACGGGACGAAGATGCCGAGTGAGGCGACGTTGTCGGGGTAGACGTAGAGGAAACCGAAAATCTCCGGCTCGGGATAGCCGAGCGTGTGCAGGACCGTGCCGGGTTTGAGCGGACAGCCTTCCGGCAAGTTCACAACGAACTTCATACCGACAGCGTAGTCGTGTTTGTGATGACCTTCCGGCATGCCGAACTTTTCGTCGAGTTGCCGGCCAACCGGGTCTACCGGGCCGTCGCCGACGACCGTGAGCGCGGCGCGTATGTCCATGCCGGGATTCTCGCCCTGGTCAACGAGCCTCACGCCGGTGACTTTGCTGTCTTCGATGAGCGGTTGGGCGACCGGCGTGCTAGGCCAGATTTGGACGGTGCCGGTACCCATGAGTTGTGCGCCGACCCAGGAGTTGAACTGACCGATCGACATTACGAATCCGCCATGCTTTTGCAGATATGGCGGGATGTAGGGCAACTCAAAGGCGTGATGTTTCGCAACCGGTTTCAGCAGCGCGTCCGCTGCTCGCAATGTGAGCGAACGCCGACTCGCGCCGTGTGGGTCGAGAAGGTAGAGGACCTTTTCCTCGGCGACCGGTGCGCACATCGGGATTTGCGTCGGGTCGAGATCCGGGAAACTGGCCTTGATGCCACGCGCGCGAGTCACGACACCGGACACGCCGAAACCGATGTCGTCGGCGCGTTCGTAGCAGATGACTTGCGGCAACGTGCCGTCCGGTAACGGAAGTTGCCGGGATAATGTCGTGAGAAATCCTGCCGTCGCCGGGCCGAAGCCGACGCAGACGATGTCCACGTCCATTGTTTGCCGGTCACTCACAGCGGATAATCCAACGCTTCGGGGATCATCACTTTTTGGAGCGATTCGGCGGCGCGATCTTTCGCGAGGCGCGCGCCGGTCAGACAGCCGTCCATCCGCATCCGCATCTTCGTGAACGCTTCGTAATTCTCAAAACACACACACGGACCGGCTTTCGCGGGGTGTTCCTGACCGGGCTCGGTGACGTCGGTGTACGCGCGGGCGCTGCTGGCGATGCCGGGGATGAGGCCTTCGAGCGCGTCGAGATCGTCACTGAGGTAACAGGCGTTGCAGGCTTCGCTACTCCACGCGGGATGCCGGTTGTAGCCGAACGTCAGTTCGGCGCAAATGCGGCCGACTTCGCCGGCGGCGCGGGCGCTCTGCACGTGGCAGAGGTCCATGTAGAATTGCAGCGTGCCGGCGAGACCTTCGGCGACGGTCGGATTTTCCGGGCCTTTCTTTTCGAGTTCGAGGACGTCGAGGATGAATTGCCGGGCGGCGAGAATCCAGCAGAGCGCGTCGGCGAGCGGGAACGTCACGCCTTGCCGGTTGCTCGTGTAGAGTTTCGCGCCGTCGGCATCTTTGGCTTCCTGCAAATGCCGCAGCGTCCAGAGCCACATTTGCATCGCGGTCGCAACCGTACACGCGCCCGTCCCGGGATGCGTCGAGGCGATGGTGCGCATGCCGGGAATCCAATCCTTGAATTGCGCAAGGAACAACTCGTTAGTCATCGTGATCGAGAGTTGCCGGCGTTGGACGGCTTCCGGGCCTTCGTAGGTGGCTTCGAGTTGGGCGTCCATCCATTTGTGGCCGAGAAATCCCGGGCAATCTTCGGTGATGCCGTAGCCGCCCATGAGGCTGACCGCTTCACGCATCGTGTTCGCGCCGTGGCCGGTATTCCAGAGTTTGGTGGCCGGGCAGAAGACGTTGCCGAGCGCGTCGAGTTTTACAAATTGCACGAGCGGGTCGTTGGCTTCCTTGCCGGCCATCGCGAGGGCTTCGAGGCGCTGGGTTTCCTTCATCGCGGCGCGGCCGGTCAGTTTGCGTTCCCGGAACGATGCGTCGCGCTGGCGTTCGAGCGGATCGATTTCGTCGAAGAGGCGCGCGGTGTAGAAGCCAAGCGAGGCGGCGGCTTCGCCGGTGGCCCAGATATCGGTGAGCCGGTGGAGCACGTCTTCCTTCGTTTGCAAACCGAGATCGTACCGGGGGCTTCCCGGCTGCGCGCTTTCGCCGCCGCGGAAACGGCCGCGTTGATAGCGGATGACCGGCTCGACGGCGCTGAGGAGTTTCGCGGCGGTCATGAGGCCGACGGTTACGCGCGTGCGCCGGAAGACGGCTTCGATGACTTGGCCGTGGTCAAAGTTCGGGATGATGACGCCGTCTTTGATCGTGTAGCCGCCGATGATGCGGCTGGCCGGTACTTTCAAGCTGAGTACCGGATCGGTGGTCGAGGAGAGTTGGTGGACGAGTTTCTTGGTCGGCGTGCCGCGATCCCAGATGCCGGGGTCGTCTTCGTGGAGGATGATCATGCAGCTCGATTTGATCTTCGGGTCGGCCGTCTCGACGGCGGCGGTGACGAAATTGGCGTAGCCCATGTTGGTGATGAACCGGCCACGCTTGTCGACTTGCAACATCGGCTCTTGGCCTTCCTTCCATTCGGCGACGCGGACTTTGCCGTTGAGCAGGCCGGTCTCGACGCCGACGTAGGGCAACGGTTCGGTCAACGCGAACGCGCCGCGCCACGTCTTCTCGCCGGGCTTCGGGCAGGCGTGGCTCATGTAGAAGTCGCGTTGCTCTTTCGTGCCGCGTTCGTGAATGGGCGCGAGCGCGAGGTCGCCGGCCATCGCGCCGGTCGCCGCGCCGGCATCCACCCACGAAAGCTCGAACACGATGAGCGCGTGGACGAAGTTTTTGGGCCCGGCAATGTACCCGCCCTGTTCAGGATCCATGAACGCACCAGTTAAGCCGGCATCGTCGTAGGCCTTTAGGAGCGTGTTTTTCCGCTCGGTCCAGTCGTGCGAAAGTCGCTCGCCTTCGGCAACGAGCCTGGCGACCGTGCCGCGAGCGACGCCGCGGGCGGATTGTACGAGCATCTGAAGATCGTAGCGGTCCGCGTAACGCCAAAGGATCGCACGCACATCATCGCCGGGTAGGGTGCGCAGGGTTTCGGCAGGTGAGTCCGCGACCATAGTCTTCATCCGTCCACATCCAAGGCGATGCCTTGGCCTCCTGGTTCGAGGGACGGGGTGAGAACCGCGAACCGCGAAGCATGCTATCGGGCGCGTCCGTGGGAGTCAATCACTTTGCCGCCGATTGACAGCCGGGGGCGGCATCTCTAGGATGCCGGCCACTGTCATGCGTCCGAAAAACATAGAGACGATCAATCATTTCCTCGCCGTCGTTTGGGATGACGGCAGCGAGACGATTGTGGATTTGGAGCGGCTGCGCCGGGGGTGCCCTTGCGCCGTGTGCAAAGGGGAGGTGAATATCCTCGTTGCGTCCGCGCCTGCACCGCAGAATTACACCCCGGCCAGCTTCGAGTTGCGGGGTTGGCAGTATGTGGGCGGGTACGCGATCCAGCCGACGTGGGGCGACGGGCACGCCTCCGGGATTTACTCGTTCGACTATCTAAAGAAATTGGAGTCTGCAGCATGAGAATCATCGAACCGCACGCCCACATGATCACGCGCGTCACGGACGACTATGAGCGGATGGCGCTGGCCGGCATTGAGGCGATCGTGGAGCCGGCATTCTGGCTCGGCGCGCCGCGCACGAACGCCGGGACGTTTATGGATTATTTCGAGTTGATGATCAGTTGGGAGACGCAACGCGCGAAGAACTTTGGCATCGACCACTTCACCTGCATCGCGATGAA
>OMJI01000109.1 GCA_900299315.1 Verrucomicrobiota bacterium
AGATTTAAGCTTGAGCAATCGCATGGGTTATCAACCCATTTCAAGCAGATGAAATGCCACGACATACCCACTTAACGGTAATGGAGAATTAAGCCAATCGAGACCTAAGGCGTGGCGACAATTTTGTGCGCGAGGGGATTCAGGCTGAATCTTGCGCCAATGCGGACGGCGAGACTACCGGGTTACAAATACGGACCAATTCTGCCGTCACGAGACAGACATCATCGTTTAATTCATTGTTGTGGGCGAACTCCCGCGCCGCCTCAATCAATTCAGTCAGTAAGTCGCCGGACGACGAGCCAAGACGTTCTTGGACAGCCGCCAACAGACGCTCCTGTCCAAATGGCTCACCATCGGCCCCCGGCACCTCATACAAACCGTCCGTGAAGAGCAACACCGCGTCGCCCGGTGCCAATCCCACAGATTGGGTCACAAATTTCGTCTCGCGGAACAACCCCAGCGCCGAGCCGTTCCCCTTCCCGGCACCGCGCAACACTTCCACCACCCCTTGCTCCCGCCGCAGGCATACGGGACTGGGGTGACCGGCATTCGCAAAGCGCAATTGGCCGGCGCTCGCATCAATGATCAGATAAAACGCCGTCGCAAAGATGGGCGAGCCGCAGGACTTGAGATTGTTTAGCAACGCCTCGTTGATCTGGGTTAGAAACTCACCCGGTTCGTCCGCATACTCGCGATATTCATTCACCAATCCACGGAGAATTGCCGTCACAAGCGCCGAGCGCATCCCGTGCCCCATCACGTCACAGATCAACACCCCAGCCCTAGTGTCGGAGAGCGCGAGCACGTCGAAGAAATCGCCGCCGAGGGTCGAGGCGGGTTGGTAGCGATGCTCAAACCGCAGCGCGGTTTCCGCGGCAGGAGCACCCCGGGGGAATGTCGGGTAATGTTGCGGAAGGAACGCCATCTGGATTTCCCGCGCGAGAACCAAATCCTCCTGGGTCTGAATCGTCCGCCGCGTCAACGCATGCGCATATTTTTCCAGCCGCTGTTCCGCCTGCTTCCGCGCGGTGATATCCCGTGAGATGCCAAACGTGCCGATGATCCGGCCATCCTTGTCGCGCAGCGGCAGCTTGGTAGTCGAGACCCAGGTGGATCGCCCATCCGGCCAGGTTTCCCGCTCTTCCTTGCCGACAACAGGCTGGCCGGTGCGCATCAATTGCTGCTCGTCATCAAACGCCGCCTGGGCATGTTCGGTGGAGAAAATGTGAAAATCCGTCTTTCCCTCAATCTCCTTGGAATCACCGACTCCCGCCCACTGCGCCATCGCCTTGTTCACGCGAATGAACCGGCAATCCGTATCCTTGAAGTAGATGTGATCCGGGATGTTGTCCATCAGGCTCTGGAGCAACATCTGTTGCCGCGCCAAATCCTCCTCGGCCCGTTTCCGTTCGCCGACCTCGACTTGGAGGGCGGCGTTGGTCTGCTCCAGTTCAGCAGTCCGAGCGCGCACTGCATCCTCCAACACCGCCTGCGAATGCGCCAGTTCCTCTGTCATCCGGTTGAACGATCGGGCGAGCTCGCCAATCTCGTCGCTCGTCTCCACCACCACCCGCGCCTGCAACCCGCCCTCGGCAATTGCCCGCGCCATTCGGGCCATCCGGGAGATCGGACGCGTGAACCGTTGCGCCAACAGGAAAGCGGCTGCCAGTCCCAACGCCAACGCAGTCAGCTCGACCATGACGAACATCCGCCGCAACCAGGCGATGGGCGCATAGCCCTCCACCGAATCAATCTTCGCAACCACGCCCCATTTCTGTGTTTTCACCGGCAGATACGCCGCCAAGACATCCGCCCCCCGATATTCCCTTCCGTGCAAAAATCCCGACTCGCCAGCCAGCGCCCGCGCCATGGCCGGTGCATGAGAAAGCGGCAAGTCGGGGATCCTCCGACCGTTCCGGTTGGGAAGCAGGTAATGGATTTTCTCACCTTGGAGTTCGCCCAGCAACAGTTCGCCCGTCTCACCCAACCCGATCGCGTCGGAGAGCGTTCGCAGCAACTGCGCGGTGTCCACTCGCACCATGACCACCCCCAAAAACTTGCCATCCAAGAGCGCCGGCGCGACAGCGGTCCCATCGTATTCGTTATCCGCGAACTCAATCGATACGAACCCCGCCCTTTCTCGTCCCAAAGCAAATTCCGGCCGCGATGACATGTCCGCCCCCAAGCGTGTCTCGTCCGTCGCGATGACCACGCGTCCGTCTGCGTCCACGATCCACAATTCACGAAAATCGGTCGCGGCTCTCCGCACATCTGTCAGGATACGATGCCCCTCCTCGTGCATCTCAGCAGCATCACCACGAGCCAGAATTTGGCGTAATCGTGTCCGGCTGGCAATCAACAAGACCCGCTCTTCCTGACGCTGAAGGTATTCGAGCAGAATCTGACGGCGGTTGAACGCCGTCAGAGAGAGACGCTCATGAATCTGCTGGCTGAGCGTCCGATGGGCAAAGATATAACTCACCCAGCTCAAGCCCCCGGCCAGCACGAGGATCACCAACGCAACAAACCCCGCCAACTTGAGCCGGATCGATGTTCCGAAAATTCGTTCCATATCCCCCATTTGCTGCCGTCGGGAGCAGCACGGCCACTGGAAAAACTACCGCACCCTCTCCAAAAAATACAGCCCAACTTTGCGCGCCTTGACGAAGCCGGGGCCTTTCTGCATAGTCCGCCCCACCATGACCGACAAAAAATCGCCGCCGTTGATGGAAAAAATCGTCGCGCTTTGCAAGCGACGTGGGTTCATCTTCCAATCTTCCGAAATCTACGGCGGCATTAATGGGTTCTGGGACTACGGCCCGGCTGGTGCGGAACTGAAGCGCAACATCAAGGACGCGTGGTGGAACGATGTCGTCCGCTCGCGTACCGATGTCGTCGGCATCGACGGCGCCATCATCTGTCATCCCCGGGTCTGGGAAGCCTCTGGCCACACCACCGCGTTCAGCGACCCGATGGTCGACTGCAAAAAATGCAAAGGCCGGTGGCGTGCCGACCAGTTACCGGAAACCAAATGCCCCGAAGGCGGCGCGCACGAATACACCGAAGCCCGGCAGTTCAATTTGATGTTCGAGTCCCACGCCGGCCCGATCAAGGACGACGACAACCGCGTCTACCTCCGTCCCGAGACCGCGCAAATCATCTTCGCCCAGTTCAACAACGTTCTCGCCGTCTCGCGCCAGAAAATCCCATTCGGCATCGCGCAAGTCGGCAAAGCCTTCCGCAACGAAATCAACCCGCGCAATTTCACGTTCCGCAGCCGGGAGTTCGAGCAGATGGAACTCGAATTCTTCATCAAGCCCGGTACCGACGCCGAGTGGCACCAGACCTGGGTCAACGAACGCCTCAAATGGTACGAGTCCATCGGCCTACCGGCCGCCAAGCTCAGTTGCTACACCTACGGCAAACACGAACTCGCCCACTACGCCAGCGCCTGCGTGGACGTGATGTTCGAGTTCCCGTTCGGAGTGCAGGAACTCGAAGGTATAGCCGCGCGCGGCAATTTTGATTTGAGCCAGCACCAGAAATTCTCGGGCAAGAGCATGGAGTACTTCGACGACGAGACCAAGGAACGCTTCATCCCCCACGTCGTCGAACCAAGCGCCGGTGTCGACCGCATTGCGCTCGCGTTGATCTGCTCCGCCTACACCGAGGAAGAAGTCGCCCCCGGTGACATCCGCGTCGTCATGAAATTCGCCCCGCGCATCGCCCCGGTAAAGGTCGCGGTCTTCCCGTTGCTCCGCAACAAACCGCCACTCGTCGAGAAAGCCCGGGAGGTCTTCAAGCTTCTCCAACCGCATTTCAAGACCGAGTGGGACGACCGCGGCAACGTCGGCAAACGCTATCGGTATCAGGACGAACAGGGAACACCGTGGTGCGTCACCATCGACTTCGACACCCTTGGCGAAAAGGGACCGGAGTTGCAGGACACCGTCACCCTCCGCGACCGCGACACGATGAAACAAGACCGCGTCAAGATTGCCGACTTGATCCCGCTGATTACCGGCAAGCTCCGCGGCTAATCCATGATCGACGGCGGCAGGAACTCGAAGTAACCGACCTTCA
>OMJI01000110.1 GCA_900299315.1 Verrucomicrobiota bacterium
ATTTCATGGTTTTGCGGGATTGGGCAAAGTGGAGGGTTGCTGTTGATTGAAGATGTTCCGCCAAAATTCCGGGGCGTACGTGAGCCGCGGAATATCGCTCCAGAAACCGTTCACCGCATTCCCTTGCGGGGGCCGGTAAATCCACGTTGCGCCGTCCTTGGTGTCGAGCAGCATCACCACCGTGCCGCGGTTCCCGTCGCTGACCACGGTGATTTGATACCGGCCGTTTTCCCCGCCCGGGGTCGGCCCGACATGACTGGCGCCGGTAACGGGGGGAGTGACGGGCTGGATCGCAATGCCGGCGGGATTATCCTGCCCATACGCGAACGACGCGGCCGCCAAACCGAGTCCGAGCGCCCCCAAAAAAGCAAAACGATTCATAATAATCCTTTCGTGGTTGGTTGCGGTCATCTGTAACAATACTTTCCGGACGCGTCAACGCGTTTGCTCGGTTTCGTCGTGGACTTTGCTGCGCCGGTGCGTTATCCATTAACCAGACCATGGCGGTGAGTTCCAATACGGCGTTCAAGGAATGGGCGGTCGTTGTCGAAGCATTAGCCGGCGCGGAGCAGATTCTCATCCTGCGCAAAGGCGGCATCCACGAACAACGCGGCGAGTTCCGCATGGAGCACCGGCAGTTCTGGCTCTTCCCGACGCAATTTCACGAAGCCGAACAATCCGTCATCCCCTCCAAGCGTCCCGCCGTGCGCGACATCGCCGCGGCGGCCCAACGCGATGCCGTCGACATCCAATTCTTCGCCGAGGTCACCGACATCCACCGGCTCACCGATTTTGCTGCCGTGAAACAACTCCAAGGCCGGCACATCTGGACCGAGAACATTTTGCAGCAACGTTTCGACTTCGGTCGCGAACCCGGGCTCCACGCCCTGGTCGTGCGCGTCGCCCGCGCGCCCGAGCCGGTGCGGTTGCCGGTGCGGGAGAGCTACGGCGGCTGCAAAAGCTGGATCGAACTCGAACGCGCGTTGCCGACGCACAACCTCACGCCCGTCATTGACGACGCGGAGTTTCAGAAGCAGCGCGCCGAAATCACCGAACTACTGGCTACCCATGCCCACGCTTACGCTTAAACGCAACGATGCCGGCGACAAGGCGATGGAGATTGGCACCAAGCCGCTCGTCATTGGTCGTGTCTCGGAGTCTGACATCATGGTGCGCGACTCGTTCGTCTCCCGCGTCCATGCTGGCATCGGTTACGCGGAGAGCCAGTTCACCCTCAAAGACCTCGGCTCCACCAACGGCACCTATCGCAATGGCGCCCGCGTCTTCCAATGTCCCCTCACTACCGGCGATCGGATTCAGGTCGGCAACACCACACTCGTCTTCGAGCTCGTCGATGCCAATTCCGGCGTCCTCCGCCAAGTTCCACAAATGGTGGCCCCGGCTTCGGGCGCCCCCGGTGGCATGCTCCAACGTCCCGGCGCCAAGCAACTCACCATGCCCGTCAAACCGTCGTTCGCCCCGCCGCGTCCGCCCGGTAACGCGGCCAGCGCCAAATCGCCGTGAACCGCGCGGTGTTAGCCCTGACGCTGGTTCTCCTCGGCGCGACCAGCCTCTCCCACGCCGAAGCGCTCCTGCCGCACCGTGACCCGCCGTTCGCCAAGGGCTACGCCCTCAAGATCGAGCCATTCCCGAAACGCCTCACCATCCGCACCCGCGAAGGCCAGCAGACCTTCACGTGGGACGAGCGTACGTTCTTCTTCCGCGGAAAACAAAAAGTCGTTCCCGAGCAAATCAACCCCGGTGACCTCCTCGCCATCCGCTACGTGACCGGCCCCGACGATGTACCGCTCATCCAACGCCTCAAAGTCGTCCCGCCGCCCGCGCCATGAAAAAGGTACTCGTTCCCCTCGCTCCCGGCTTCGAAGAGATCGAAGCCATCACCGTCATCGATATTCTCCGCCGCGCGGGCGTTCAAGTCACCGCGGCCGGTACCGTCGCCGGGCCCATCATCGCTTCCCGCCAGACCAGACATCTTGCCGATTGCACCCTCGACGAAGTGCGCGCCGACGATTTCGACATGCTCGTCCTGCCCGGTGGACAACCCGGCACCAACAACCTCCGGGCCGACCCGCGCATCCGTCAGATCATCGAAGTCCTCCGCGCCAAACAACGCCCAGTGGCCGCCATCTGTGCCGCCCCGACCGTCCTGTCCGCGTCCGGCGTCCTTGCCGGCCGGACTGTGACCAGCCATCCCAGCGTCCGCGACGCCTTGACGGCGGCGCGCTACAGCGACGACCGGGTCGTGGTGGATGGCCCGGTGATCACCAGCCGCGCCGCCGGCACCGCGATGGAATTCGCCTTCAAACTCGTTGAGATCCTGTGCAGTCCGGCCAAGGTCGCCGAAGTCAATCAAGGTGTCCTGGCCCGCCTCGAAACCTCCAGTTGACACAACCGCCGGACAGTCCGACGTTGGGGCAAGAACCCGGAGGAAACGTACATGAAAGAAGCCCCGGCCAATGCCCGCCACTTCCAATGCCCCGTCTGCGGCGAAGGATTTCTCTCCCAACTCGAACTCGGCGCTCACCGCCAGAAATTTCCCGGGCCGCACGAGAAACCCAAACACGAACCCCACAAAGCCGGCCACGTTCCCCAAGTCACCGGCTTTCACGACAGCGGTTCCCACGGCTACCGGGAAACAGGGCGCTAGAAGAAGTGGAGCCGCCGATCGGACTTGAACCGATAACCTGCTGATTACAAATCAGCTGCTCTGCCAATTGAGCTACGGCGGCGTGACGTGGGTATTTTCGGGTCGCAGTACACACATGTCAAGTGGGCCATGTTATCGTGGCAAAGCTACCGGTCGCGGGTGGCGGCGAGGGGGACGTGGAGTTGGAGGTGTTGGATGACCGGGTTGCCGGTGATCATGAAGCCGGATTGCATGCTCCACCGGTAGTCGCGCGGGGAGACGCCGTAGACGCTGCGGAACTTACTCGAGAAGTGATATGGCGAACTGAACCCGACGGCGTCGGCGATTTGTTTGATGGTGAGGTTGCTGCGGACGAGCAGGGACGCGGCGCGTTCGAGGCGGGCGAGGCCGGCACATTCGAGCGGGCCCATGTTGAGGTGGCGGCGGAAAAGTCGGCAGAGGTATTCGGGCGAAACGTGGGCGGCTTTCGCGAGCGCTTCCAAGGTGAGCGGCGGGACCGGGTCTCGGGCAAGTGCTTCGCGGATGGCGGCGAGCGCTTTTTGGATGGCATCCGGCAGGTCTTCGTGGGCTTCGAGCAGGACGGCGCTGGTGTCGGTGATGAAACTGCGGAGCATCAAGCCGACAGCCGATTCGAGGAGGACTTCTTTGTCGGGCTTGTCGGTGCGCGCGAGGCCGATGACGTACCGGAACAGCGTGCGCAGCAGGTCTTCCGACGCCATCGTTCGTTTGATCGGCCAATCCTTCAACGCCGGCCACTCGCCTTCGGAGTAATCGAAGCTGAAATGGAAGAACGCCAACATGGTTCTGTCTTTTGTATCCCAGTCATACCGGTCAGTGATGCCTGGCCTGCCCAAGAGTACCGTACCGGCGGGGGCGTCGAAGGCTTGGTCGTCGAACTTACACTTTGCGGAACCTGTTATGATCCAAAGGAATTCGAAGTCAAATAGGAGCCTAGGACCGAACGTTGCCCCCGGTGGATAAGCCGCGATACCGGCGGATCCCAAGAGGAATTTATCCATGACGTTCATGGGCTTAGGTCAATAACGTGTATGTTTCCGTAAGTTTGGTGGATTGTCAATTCAGGGGGTACCGGCCTAATGTGAGCCACGATATGAATGCGACCAGCTTTCGCGAAGCCCTCACCAGCGGACGGTTCTTGTACGGAGCCGAACTCGTCACCACGCGCGGCATCCCGGAGCCGGGCGACCGGCCGAAGCTGGTCGAGCTCGGCGATCAACTCCTCGCCGATCCGCGGATGGCGTGGGTTTCGATTACGGACAACCCGGGCGGCAACCCGATGTTGCCGCCGGACTGGCTGGCGAGCCGGCTTGTGGAGCAACGCGAACGCATCGTCGTCCACCTCACCTGCAAGGATCTCAACCGAAATGGACTGGAGTCGGTTGCGTCCCGGTACGCAGCGGAGGGTTTCGACAACATTCTGGCGCTGACCGGCGATTATCCCGTGACCGGCTACGGCGGGTTGGCCCGGCCGGTGTTTGACTTGGATTCGGTGAGTCTCATTGCCCTACTGAAGGCGATGAACGACGGCCTCGAAGTCTCGCGGCCGGGCGGCAAGGTGGATCACCTGCCGAAGACGAATTTCTACATCGGCTGCGCGGTGTCGCCGTTCAAGCGGCAGGAACGCGAGCTGATGCCGCAGTACTTCAAGCTCGCGCGCAAGCTGCATTGCGGTGCGCAGTGGATCATCTCGCAGCTCGGGTACGACATGCGGAAGTTTTATGAGATCAAACTGTTCCTCCAATGGGCGCAGGTCTCCGCCCCGGTCATCGGCAATGTGTACGTGCTGAACAAGACCGTCGCGAAGATGTTTCACGAGAACAAAATCCCCGGCTGCGTCGTGAGCAACAAGCTCTACGAACAGGTCGAGAAATACGCCGCCGGCCCCGATAAAGGCCGGGCGTTCTTCCAGGAGCTCGCGGCGAAGCAGCTTGCGGTGTTCAAGGGGCTGGGTTTCGCGGCCGGCTATCTCGGCGGCATCAGCAAGGCCGAGACGTTCTTGAAGATCATCGAACAGTCCGAGAGCTACGGCGCGAACGAATGGAAGGAATTCGCGAAGGAAATCCAGTACCCGAAGGAGAATGAGTTTTATCTGTTTGAAGCCGATCCCGCGACCGGCCTCGGCGATGTGACGCAACTGAACCGGGAGTATCAGGAATCGCTCAAGAACCCGCCGAAGCCGGCGGAGGTCACCGTCGGCTACCAGCTCACGCGCAAGATTCACGAAGCGGCGTTCACGCCCGGCAAGGGCGCGTTCCCGGCATTGGAAAAAGTTTATGCGCGGCTGGAAAAGGACGGCGACAACCTCGCGTTGCGCGCGCTGAATACCATCGAGAAAGTTTCCAAGGAGATGAGCTTCGGCTGCAAGGATTGCGGCGACTGTTCCCTGCCGGAGACCGCGTATCTCTGCCCACGCAAAGCCTGTTCGAAGACCGGTCGCAACGGTCCGTGTGGCGGTTCCAACGACGGTCGGTGCGAGCTTGATAACAAGGATTGTCTCTGGGCGCGCGCGTACGACCGGCTTAAGTACTACGGCGAATCCGAGCACATGCTCGACGGCCCGGCGGTCTTCTACAACGCCACCCTCGAAGGCACCTCGTCGTGGGCAAACCTTTACCGTGGTCGCGATCATCACCACGCTCCCCAACCCGAATCCAAACCCAAGGAATAATCACCATGTCCCTGCCCGGCCTGACCATCATCGGCGAATCCATCAACGATTCCGTCCCCTCCACCAAGAAACTTTACGAAGCCAACGACATTGCCGGCCTGAAAGAATTGGCCAAGTCGCAGGATGTCGGCGGCGCCGGCTACATCGACGTCAATGTCGGCAAGCGCCCGCCGGAATTTCTCGCGGAGATGGTCCGGCAAGTCCAGAGCGTGACGGCGAAGCCGTTGTCGATCGACACGCCCGACCCGGTGATGGCCGAGGCAGCGTTGAAAGCGTATGACCTCAAGCGCGCCGGCGGCAAGATCCCGGTCTTGAACTCCATCTCACCGTTGCGGACGCAGATGTTCGAGTTGAAGAAGATCCAGCCGTTCAAGCCGATCTTGCTCGTCACCGAGCGCAACGAAAACGGCGTCGGCCAGCCCAACCACACCGCGGAGGAAACGTTCGCCACCGCCCAGCAGATGATCGCCGAGGCCGGCAAGCACGGCATCCCGGTCAGCGACTGCATCATCGACCCCGGCATCTCGCCCATCGGCGCGGACTCCGAGAACCAAGTCCACCGGCTGATGAAATCCATCCAGATGATCCACGCCGATCCGCAGTTCAAGGGCGTCCACATGTCGGTCGGCTTGAGCAATTTCACCGTGATGATCCCGCCGAAATGCGCGGATGGTTCGCCGACGAAAGCGCCGCTGGAGAGCGCGTTCCTGACGCTGGCGATGCCGCTCGGGATGGATCACGTCATCGGTTCCGTGAAACGCAAATATGAATTGCTGCCGGCCACGCATCCGGCCATGCTCTGCCTCCAAGATTGCCTGAAGCTCGAAGGCTTCGACGTCATCATGCGCGTACAGGAATTCTACTCATGAACCCCGTCCCCTCCGACATCGACATCGCCCGCCAAGCCAAGATGCTGCCCATCGGCGAGATCGCCAAGAAAGCCGGTGTGCCGTTGGAGCATCTCGACCACTACGGCAAGTTCAAGGCGAAGGTCAGCCTCGACTTCTACCAACAACGCCTCGCACAGCCGCCCGGCAAGCTCATCCTCGTCACCGCCATCTCGCCCACACCGGCGGGCGAAGGCAAGACCACCACCACCATCGGCCTCGGCGACGCACTCAACCACATCGGCAAACGCGCCATCATCTGCCTGCGCGAACCGTCCCTCGGCCCGTGCTTCGGCGTGAAGGGCGGTGCGGCCGGTGGCGGCTACGCACAAGTCGTCCCGATGGAAGACATCAACCTCCACTTTACCGGCGACTTCCACGCCATCGGCACCGCGCACAACCTGCTCAGCGCGATGCTCGACAACCATCTCATCCAGGGCAACCGGCTCCAGATCGATCTCTGCCGGATCGCGTGGCGGCGCGTCGTGGACATGAACGACCGCGCGCTCCGCAACATCGTCATCGGCCTCGGCGGCGCCGCGCACGGCGTCCCGCGCGAATCGGGTTACGACATCACCGTGGCGTCGGAAGTCATGGCCGTGTTCTGCCTCTCCGAGTCGCTGAAGGAATTGAAGGAACGCCTCGGCCGCATCGTTGTCGGCTACACCTACGCCGACAAGAAGCCGGTCACCGCCGCCGACCTCAAGGCGCACGGCGCGATGACCGTCCTGCTCAAGGACGCGCTCAAGCCGAACCTCGTCCAGACGCTCGAGAACAACCCGGCCTTCGTCCACGGCGGACCGTTCGCCAACATCGCGCACGGTTGCAACAGCGTGCTCGCCACCAAGCTCGCCCTCCGGCTCGCCGACTACACCGTCACCGAGGCCGGCTTTGGCGCCGATCTCGGCGCAGAGAAATTCCTCGATATCAAGTGCCGCGCGGCCGGGCTCAAGCCGGACGCCGTCGTCATCGTCGCCACTGTTCGCGCCCTCAAGATGCACGGCGGCGTCGAGAAGGCTGACCTCAAGACGCCGAACGCCGAGGCCGTTCAACGCGGCTTCGTGAACTTGGAGAAACACATCGAGAACATCCGGCTATTCAACCTGCCGGTCGTTGTCGCCATCAACCATTTCGTCGCCGACACCGACGCCGAACTCGCCGTCGTCCAGGAAGGCTGCCGGAAACTCGGCGTCCAAGCCATCCTCGCCCGGCATTGGGCGGCCGGTGGAGTCGGGGCGGAAGACCTCGCCCGCGCCGTCGTCCAGATCACCAGCCAGCCGCAGGCCAAGCCGTTCCAGTTCCTCTACACCGACGAGATGACGCTGTGGAACAAAGTCCGCGCCATCGCCCAGAACATCTACGGCGCGAACGACATCATGGCCGACGCCAAGGTCCGCGCCAAATTCCACGACCTCCAGGAAGCCGGCTTCGGCAAACTCCCGGTCTGCATGGCGAAAACGCAATACTCGCTCTCCACCGACCCCGCATTGCGCGGTCGCCCGAAGAACTTCGACGTGCCTATCCGCGACATCAAGCTCAGCGCCGGCGCCGGCTTCGTCGTCGTCCTCACCGGCGACATCATGACCATGCCCGGCCTCCCCAAGCTCCCGGCCGCCGAGACCATCGACATCAACGAAAAAGGCGAAGTCGTCGGTTTGTTCTGAGACGGGTGCGGTAGAAAATCACTCAGGGAGCGCCGCTTGGCAGTAGCCTGTGAAGGGTGTAGACTGCGGCCATGTCAAACGACGCATTGCTCACACGAATCACAGTTGACCCGGAAATCTGCCATGGCAAGCCCTGCGTGCGCGGCTTGCGCTATCCGGTGGAGACGATTCTGGAGTACTTGGCCGGCGGCGATTCGTTAGAAAATCTTCTCAAAGAGTTTCCTGATTTGGAACGGGAAGACATTTTGGCGTGCCATGAATTCTCGCGGCGCATGTTAGCGAGCAAGAGCGCCCACCTTTCGTTGGCATGAATTTCTTGGTAGACGCCCATCTGCCCCGGTAATTGTGCGGCTTGCTCACCAAGCGCGGGCACAGTGTCAAACATACTGCCGAGTTGCCGGCACAGAACAAGACCAAGGATCGCGCTCAACGAAGTTTCGCTGGCCGAACAGCGCATCCTGATCTCGAAGGACACCGATTTCTTCTACGCGCACCTGCTGCACGGCCGCCCGTGGAAACTACTCTTGGTCAGAACTGGCAATATCTCCACGCGGGAACTCTGCAACTTGATCGAGCGCAACCTCCCCTCGATTGAGGAAGGCTTGCAGACTCACACGCTCGTCGAGGTCGATCACAGTAGCGTACGGCCGATGGCATAACCAAGAGACTCGCGGCTTTGACTCCCTCGGGCCGGTGGGTTACAACTGCCTCGCGCATGGCGGATTTTCTTTCCACTCTCCAATCCTCGACGTTGCTGTGTGACGGGGCGACCGGGTCGTATCTCTTTGAACTGACCGGGCGGCTCTCGGAGATGAATCATGTCTACGAGGCGTTCAACGTCGAGCGGCCGGACCTCATCCAGCAAGTCCACCGGGCGTACCTCGATGCCGGGGCGCGTTGTTTGAAGACGAACACCTTCGGCGCGAACCGGTCGCAGCTCACCGGGTTCGGGCTGGGTGGCCGGGTCGCGGAACTCAACCGGGCAGGCGTGGAAGCGGCGCGGGTTGCCATCCGCGAATTCCAACGGCAACGCCACAGCGCGGAGCCGGTGTTTGTGCTGGGATCCGTCGGCCCGAGCGCGCAGCCCGACCGGGAGCAGATCGAGGCGTTGATTGCGGCGGGCGTGGATGCGCTGTTGCTGGAGACTTTTCCGCACTTACCGGCGTTGGAAGCGGTGATTGATGTTATCCGTTCGTTCCCGAAAGCGCCGCCGATCATCGCGGAGTTGACGGTGCAAGCAGCCCCGGCACCGTTGGATTTCCTGCCGCGAATGGCGGCCAAGGGCGTGCCGGTGGCGGGAGTGAATTGCTGCGCGCCGTGGGATGCTCACGCATTCATCGAGTCGGTGCGCGAGTCGGAGCCCGTCAAAGCCGGCAAGGTGTTGCTGACGGCCATGCCGAATGCCGGTGGGTTCCAGCGGATCGGCAACCGCTTCATGAGCAGCGTCAACGCGGAGTACATGGGCAAGACCGCCCGGACATTCCTCGATCTCGGCCTCCACCTCATCGGTGGTTGCTGCGAGGTGCATCCGCCGCACATCCGCGAGATGGCGAATTACCTGCACTCCCGCCGCGTGGAAGTCGCCGGGGCGGCAACGCCGGTCGCGGCGCAACCACCCGCCGGGCCGACCGAGAAGCGCGGCAACGGACCGTTCACGCGCAAGCTGCTCGACCGGCAGTTTGCGGTAAGCGTCGAAGTCTTGCCGCCGCGCGGGACGAGCGTGAAGGCGGTGGCGACAAAGATCAAATTCATCGAGCAACTTGCGGCGAGCGGGCGCGCGGATGCGGTGGACATCACCGATGGCTCGCGCGGGATCCCGTTGATGCCGCCGGGCGAGTTCATCCATCTCATCCGCCAGCAACTCGGCTGGCAGGATGAC
>OMJI01000111.1 GCA_900299315.1 Verrucomicrobiota bacterium
GTATCGGCCGGAGTTGGTGGAGTTGCAGGCGAGCATCCGCTGGCCGGAGTATTTGGGTTACCCGCTGACGACGCAGGATGTGCGCAACGGCAAGCTGCGCGTGTTGGAAGGCTGCACGGTGTCGGTCACCGGTCGGCTGAACCGCGTGATGCGAGCGTTTCAAGGTGATGCGGCGGCGAAATTCGCGGGCGACCGGTTCTGGCTGGAGCCGCAGGTGATCAAGCAGGCGGCGACGTGGCGGCTGGACTGGGAGGATGTGTATGGGTTGCGTGGCCGGGAACCGTTCGTGTTGGACGTGAAGTCGGAGATGGACGCGGCGCCGACGGTGGATTGCCGGGGCTTGGAGCGGACGGTGGCGATTTTGGAGGATGAGGTGGTGGAATTCGAGGTGGCAGCGCGGGACGATTACGGCGTGAAGTCCACGAGCGTGAAATGGATGGCTGCGGGAAACGAGGATGCAGGTGTGGCGCCAATGCAGGGCACGTACGCGGTTACGCCGGGCGGCCAGCAGCGCCGGGAAGTAGTCAGCAAGACACGGTTCTCGCCGCTGGCGTTGAATCTCGGGCCGCAACTGGTCGTGGTGCAGGCGATGGCGGTGGATTACTTCCCGGGGCGCGAGCCGTCGCTGTCGCCGCCGTACAAGATTTACATCCTCGACCGGCTGGAACACGCGAAGTTGGTGCAGCAGCGGTTCGAGCGGTTGCAGGAGAAACTGGAGGAGCTGGCGCGGTTGGAGGAGGGGTTGTTCGACCAGAACCGGGAACTCCGGCAGGAGTTGGACAAGGCGGACGCGGCGAAGCGGCTGGGTGAGCAACAGCGGGCGGAGGAGCAGAACGTCGCGCAGATGGAGAAGTTGGCCGAGGAGGCGACGGAGTTGATGCGCGAGGCGCTGCGGAACCCGGCGATCAAGGAGAAGGTGTTGCGCGAATGGGCGAAGATGCTGGAGAAGTTGCAGAAGCTGGCGCAGCAAAGTTTGCCGAACGTGTCGCAGGCTTTGAGCCAGACGCAGCAGCAGCAGGGCAAGGCGCAGGAGCAGAAGATGGATGAGGCATTGGCCGCGCAAGAGAAGGCATTGCAGGAGATGATGGAGACGCTGCGCGACATGAACCAGACGCAGGAGCAGTTGACGGCCGGTAACTTTGTGAGCCGGTTGCAGCAGGCGGCGCAGCAGCAGCGCGCGGTCGCCGGGGAATTGACGAAGCTGGTGCCGGAGACGATCGGGTTGTCGGCGGATCAGCTCTCGCCGGCGTTGCAGACGAAAGTCGGGATGCTGGAAGACCGGCAGGCGCGGAACCAGAAAGGCGTCCGCAACATCCGGGACGATCTCGGCGGGTTCTTCAGCCGGACCCGCGAGAAGGTGTACGGCTCGATCCATGATGACATGGTCGCGAAGCGGGTGGCGGAGGAACTGGAGAAGTTGACGCAACAAATCCATTCCAACGTCGGCGGCCAAGCCATCGAACAGGCCAACCAATGGGCCGGGCAGTTGGAGAAATGGGCGGCGCAACTCGCGCCACCTAGCGATGGCGGAGGCGGCGGCGGAGGTGGTGGCGGCGGTGGGCAGATGTCGCCGGAGGTGATGGAGTTGCTGATGAAACTGATGCGGGCGCGACTCGTGGAGGAGGGGTTGCGGGATAACACCCGGTTCCTCGACGAGCAGAAGAGTGAGTCACCAGAGTACGCGAAGTCCGCGGCGCGGCTCGAGAAGACGCAGCGGGCGTTGCAGGAGGATGTCAGTAAACTGGCGAAGCCGGACATGCCGCAGCAATTGGTGAAGATGCTCGGCCAGGTGCAGGACGCGATGGCGGATGCCGCGGACTTGTTGGCGAAACCTGCGACAGGCTCGTGCACGATCGCGGCGCAGACGGAAGTGGTCGAGTTGTTGTCGAAAGCCGGTCAGCAAGCCGGTGGAGGCTCGCGGGGAATGAGCGCGTCGATGGCGATGTTGATGCAGCGGTTGATGGGTATGGGTGCCGGTCAGGTGGCCGGTGGGAACCCGTCGGGCGGCGATTCGGAACGACCCAATAATCCCACGGACGGTAATCCTGCCGGTCGGGTGGGAGACGGACGAACTGTGGAGAAGGCTTCGGGCCGGGACGCCAGCCGGTACCCTGCGGAATTTCGCGAGGCGTTGGAGGGGTATTTCAACAACGTGGAGGGGCTGCAGAAGTGAGCCGGTGGTTTTTTGTTTTGAGTTTGCTGGTCTGTGCGTGGCGCAATGTCGCCGCGCAGGATTTGTTCGGGCGCGAGGAGGACACTGTGCCAGACGAGGTGGAGGCGATTTATCGCAAGGGTCTGCAGTACCTTGACCGGGAACTGACCGGCGCCAATACCGGCCGTGACGGCTACGGCAACCAACCGGGCGTCATCGGGCTCGCTGTCGTGGCCATGCTCGCGCACGGTGACGATCCGAACACAGGTCCCTACCGGCAGGCTGTGAAGCACGGGTTGGACTTCATCCTGAGCGGGGCCAATCGCGCGAACGGTTATCTGGGTCAGTCGATGTACAACCACGGGTTCGCCACGCTTGCCTTGGCGGAGTCTTACGGTGCCGTGGATGATCCCCGGCTGGGGCCCGCGCTGCAAAAGGCGGTGGACCTGATTCTGACTTCGCAGGCGAACAATCCCTTTAACGCGTGGCGGTACGCGCCCGAGAGCGGCGACGCTGACACGACAGTTTCGGGAGCGCAACTTGTCGCGTTGTTCGCGGCGCGGAATGCCGGCATTGGCGTCCCCGATGAGACGATCCAGAAGGCGCTGCAGTTCTACATCCAGTGTTCCGCTCCTGAGGGCGGGTTTGGGTACACGAACGCGAACGGGCCAAACAATCCCCGCTCGGCGATAGGTGTGCTGGTCTTTGCGCTGGCGCGGCAGAAAGACGCCAAGGTGTATCAGGCCGCGGTGCGGTTCCTCGCGCGCGATCCGTTCCGGGATGATGGCTATCCATTTTATTTCCATTACTATGCGGCGCAGGCGTTCTTCCAGGCGGACATCGAGGCCTGGCGATCGTGGAACGCGCGGATGGTCAAACTGCTGGCATCGACGCAGAATCACGACGGGAGTTGGGAGGGCAACCAAGGCCGGTTGTTCTCCACGTCGACCGCGTTGCTGACGTTGGCCTTGAA
>OMJI01000112.1 GCA_900299315.1 Verrucomicrobiota bacterium
TCCCACTCCCTGAGGCCGATACCGGCCTGAATTGGAAAGGTCACGAAGTCAAAAACTAAGCATGGGCCAAAACCGACGACTATGACCGGGATAGCCCACCAGCTCTGTTCCGTCTTCTTGACTGGCGCAGATTGTGAATCCGTTGGTGTGGATGTTTGCGCTGCAACTGCTGGTCGCTTTCCTAGCTCCGTGAGATGTGTCGTCGCCATACACCCGACAGTGGAAATCAGCACGGCAAATATCAGAACCTGTCGCATCAATTTCATTCGCCTACGGCCAAGACAGCCGACAGCGGGGAGCGCCGCTCAGACGCCCGCTCTCACTGTCGAGTCTTGCGCCCCCTTGAAACAAGTGGTGCTGCCCGGACAAAATGATTGGCAACGGATTCCTCCAGCATCCACCGACCCATGTCTGCATACGAAACCGGCCACCATGAGTTTCGTGCGCCCGGCCAGTCGGCGGAAGCGACGGGACGCTCGGCGCTGCCTCGGGAGTTGAGTGCGGCTCGGACGAGCGTCCAGCGAAGAGGCGCAAATACACCCGCACCGATGGCATCGACGACCGCTTGCTGTTCCGTCGCCCCACGCCCCAGATTGCCGGGCATCCACGAGAAGAAGCGCATCAGGCGACTCGCCGGCATTCCCGGCAATGAGCAGAGCAGCGTGTTAATCATGATGATGCGGTCAACTCCTGCAGCAAGCATCGACTCCTTGACCGTAGCCATATTCGCAGAGAGCAGTGCGGAGCGATCACGCGTAGTCGCCGTCACACCGAGGGCGGTAAGCACCGTATCTGTCCCGAGAAATGCGCTTGTGAGCGCAGCTCGATCAGCAAGAGACTCGACAACGACAACTCGCGACCGGCCCGGTACGTCGGTGATGCGCTCGGGCCGCGAGCGGACGATGGCAGTGAAGTCGATTCCCTCCGCGCGGCACACGCTGAGAATGCCCTGGCCGAGACCACCGGCCGCCCCGAGGACAGCCACATGACGAGGCAGTAACCGTGGTGGGCTAGCGGTGGCTGTTGTGGTCATGCTGAGGCCGGACGGGCAGCCCTCCGGATAATAATCAGCGTGGCCAAGTAGGCCGCAGCAACGACATCGTAGGCCAGACACCAACCTGGCCACCATACAGGGACACCGGGGTTTGCGATCACTGCGTGATGAAAGAAGTCAAAAACACCGTGAAGCGCCAAGCCGGCGACCACGAGCCAGGGAGTCTTTCGGAACCCAATCGCAGCCATCGCCACAAACACAAGTGCAGGAATGGTCTCCGCGACAAGAGTCTCTGTGGACCCGGCCATCACCGCGAACAGGAGGTAAAGCGCGGCAATGACGATCAACACGACGGGGTAAAAGCTACGCTCCTTGTCAAAGCCAATCACGGTGGCAAACAATCCAATTGCAACTGCAGCGACGATTCCAATGACGTATTCCATGTTATCTTTTTCTAGGTGTGGTCGAGCGGCCTAGACAATCTGGCTGCGCGAAGCTGGACGCAGCCGGGGTTTGAACTCCCAAAGGCCAGAGCTTGCCGCCAGTATTTTCGCGGATTGCTCTGCCGAAACAGAGCCGAGCCGCATGTTCTTGCTGCCAAAACCACACACAACCCAGAACAGAGGCAAGCTCATGAAGTCTCATCATAAGTACGTCGAATTGGATGTCCACAACGAACGCCACGAAGTTTGCCGCCGGGACGGCGGCCGCTACACCTTTCGAGTTCCGGTCGATTTTGGAGAGCGAAGGTGTGCATCCGCACAGCGCTGACGGTCACCGGGTATCACCGCGCCGAGGAGAAAGCGACGATCCGGTTAATTTCCCAGCTTCTCGTGGGAGGGGTTTGCGGCGGCCCGCGTCTCGTCAGACTCGGCTTCAACCCCGACCGGTCGCGGTTGCAAACCGCTCCCACGGGAACAGGCGGTCTTGTTTTCGAGAGGACTGAAAAAGCCGAGTCCGCGAGACCTCCGCAGCAACGGGCTTGAATGGCGAAGCTTAACTCAAAAAGAATCTACTTGCGGTCTACCTCAGACCGGATGGATAGACACGGTCATCGCAACTCACTCCATCCGCGCCAAGTCGCCCAGCTTGGAAACAGTAGAAGAATACCAAATGCGATGTTCGCCAACCACCACGGAAAGGGAACGGTGAAGAGACTGGCGACGATCATCCAGAGCGCAAGAACAGCCAAAGGGAAAGAAAGGAGAACTGCAGCAATGCGGCGAAGGAAAACGAGACCAACTCCAACCGGGATGAAAAAGATGGAAAAGTAAGCCGCACTGGAAATGTCGTGCCCACCACTCTGCCGGGTTTTGGTGTTCGCATAGCTCAACAGGATGCAAGCGATGCCCGCCACAACAGAGAGGCAACCAAGCACGGTGAACGTGAATGCGTAATCGCCTCTAGTCTTCATGTGCGGTCTATCATTGGTAATGGGACAAAATCAGGGGCAAAAGACAAAGTCCCGGTTTCCATTTCAACGGGCTCTGGCACTTCATATTGGGCCGGTAGAGCGGTGAAATAACGTTCTGTCTAAAGACAAAGCCCATTGCCTTTTGTCGGAGCGATATGGGCCGGTGGTTCGGCGTCACGGTGGAAATTCTACGCTCACGAGTTCGGAAGCCAAGCCCATTTGCCGCCGGGACGGCGGCTGCTACACTTTCGAGTTCCGGTCGATTTTGGAGTGGCGCTGACGATCACCGGGTGTCACTGCGGCAGGGGAAGGGGTGATCCAGTTGAACCGGCAACCGATTTCACCTGAAAATTTCACAGGTTCTCGTGGGAGGGGTTTGCGGCGGCCCGCGTCTCGTCAGACTCGGCTTCAACCCCGACCGGTCGCGGTTACAAACCGCTCTCACAAGGACAGGCAGCGACCAATCCAGATGCGAACACCCGGCGCGGCGTGGGTCTTGTCCTTGTAGGGGCGCTTCTGTGAACGCCCGATTACGATGAACGACGCGCGCTTCACAGAAGCGCGCCTACATGAATTGGGGGACTTGGCGTCTTTGCGTCTTGGCGTGAGGCTTGCCGGGTTTTGCGGAACCCACCGCGGCCCCGTGAAGGGTGGACAGTCGACTATGTTCCGGTGGCAGCGTCCAGACGCGTCCACCGACAGTTTGAGCCCGATTCGCCGCTTGCCTATCCGGGTTCAGTCGGTATCATGCGCGGCTGTGCGACGGGGGTGGATTACGCTCTTGCTGGCGTGCGCCTGGATTGGCTCCGTGTGGGGCGACACAGGCCTGCCCAAACTTCGGGGTGCCGCCATTGGCATCAACGCGCAGGTCCGCAACCGGGCTTGGACGACCGTATCGATCCATCTGGAAAACCCCGGTCCGGCGCGCACTGTCACGCTTTCGGCGGAACTGACCGGCCACTTTGCGACGCAACGGTTCCTGTTCAGCCGGGACGTCTGGCTGCCGGCACAATCGACGCGACGGGTGGAGTATCCGGTCTTCCCGGATATCCGCGCCGAGAGCGAGCCCGGCAAGCCGGCCGTGGTCAGCATTTTCCAAGTGCGCCTGCTTGACCAGCAAGGCCGAGAACTCGACCGCACCGACACGCTCGCGAACATCCTGCCGGAAGACACCTACGCGGTCGGTTTGGCGGATAGTCGGATGCTGAGTTACATCTTCCTCAAGGACGAGTACACCGCCGCCGAGAAACGTCCGTTCGCGCGTTTCAGCCTCGTGCCGGCCAACCTTCCGCGCCGGCCGCTCACCTACGCGGCGATGGATGCGCTGATCCTCGGCGACCTCGGCGAGGCGCGGATTTCGCCGGTGCAGACCCGGGCGCTGCTGGACTGGGTGCGCGGCGGCGGGACGTTGGTGATGTTGCCGGGCGCGACGCGCGGCAACGATGCGTTCTGGGATATTTCGCCGGCGGATTTCTATCCGGCCGAGACAGTGGAAACGCTGCCGGACTTGGCCGGAGATTATTTGTTCCCCCGCGGCGTCGGCTTGGCGCGCTTGAAAGTCCGACCCGATGCAATGGTCTGGCGCGGGACACGCGACAGGCCGCTGGTTGTGGCGCGGCGCGAGGGATTGGGTTGCGTGGTGGCGGTGGCGTTCGATACCGGGGCGGAGGATTGGCAGAAATGGCCGGGCGCGCTGGCGTTCTGGCAGGAGTTGCTCGGGCGGACGCCGCGTTTCTTCCGGTACAGCGGCCAGATCCTCGAACGATCAGGCGCGGTGGAGGGAATCTTGTCGAGCCTTGCCGGCATCAAGGTGCTGGGCCGGCAGGCGATGTTGATTTACGTGGTCGCGGTGGTGGGCGGGTTGTTGCTCGTGGCCGGGGTGTTCCGATTCACGCGCCGGCCGGAATTCGGTTGGATCGTGACCGTCGCACTCGCCGTCGTGGTGGCGGCTGGGACGATCATCGCGGCCGGTATTTGGAAAGCGCAGCCGAGTCCGTTCCTCACGGAAGCCTATGTCGCCGCGACCCGGTCGGGCGTGACGGCGGTGAATGTGCAGGCGGCGCTGGGTTTGTTCTCGCCGCGCGAGGCGGCGTTCACACTGCCGGCGCCGGACGACAATGTCGCGTTGCGGCCCGGCAAGAGCAGTACGAAACCGCCGGAACAATTTCCGCTCCGGTACGACGACGGGCTCGCGGCGCAGGGCTTGCGGGTGCGGGCTGATGATGTGCGGCTGATGTTTGGCGCCGGTGTGGTCGAGACCAAGACGGCTTCCAAGGCCGAGGTGCGGATTGGCGAGAACGGCTTGAGCGTGACGGTGCTACCGGCCACGGCGCTGTCGGACGCGTTCCTGCGGCTGAACCGGTTTGTGACGCCGCTCGGCGATCTTGCCGCCGGCAAGGGCGGGGAACGCACCGGCTTGGCGGAGAATGACGGGAAGTATTCAGCGCGGATGGTTCGCGGGGGCGCGGACGAGCTGCGCGGGCGGCTGCGGAACATTTTCTTCCCCGATGCGGTGTTCACCACGCTGCGGACGTTTGCCTTCGACCAACGCCGTTATTATTCCCATTTCCGCGGCAGCGAACCGCAGCCGGTGGTTTACGGCTGGAGCGACCGACCGGAGTTGCCGCTCGGCGGTGCACCGGCCCGGCGCGCGGTCGGGTTGTGGGCGATCGAGGCGGATGTGACGTATGCCGGGCCGCGGTTGTGGCTGCCGAAGGGCACGCTGGCGTTGCGCCTGAAGAACAAGTCCGCCGTGACGGCGGAGATTGCCGAGGGCCGGTTCATGGGGACGCGGCCGGCGCAGTTGGTATTGGAGTTCAGCCTGCCGGCAGGTTGCCCGGACCTCGAACCGAGCGAGGCGACGTTCTACCTGGAGTTCCGCGGCAGCGCGTTCCGACCGACGGTGCGCGTGGCGCCGCCCGGCGCGAGCGACGATGATGCGGCGACGGGCCGGTGGTTGCCGCTGGCCGGTGGGCCGACATACCGGCTCGCGCAGCCCGGCAAGTATTACAACCCGGCCACGCGGAGCATTGTCTTCGCGGTCAGCGTGGACAGCGCCAGTGCGACAGCGCGCGCCACGGAGAATGCGATGCTCGGGTTGAGCAGTTGGCAGATTCGCGATTGCGATTTGGAAGTGAAGGGAGTCAGCCGATGATCCAGACGGAAAAATTGACGAAGAAATACAAGGACGTCCTCGCGCTCGACAGCTTGAACCTGCGGATCGAGCCGCGGGAGATTTTTGGTTACATCGGCCCGAACGGCGCCGGCAAGACGACCACGATCCGCATCTTGTGCGGGTTGATGAAGCCGACGAGCGGACAGGCGACCGTGGCCGGGGTGGATGTGGTGAAGCATCCCGAGAAAGCCAAGGCGGTGGTCGGCTACCAGCCGGACATCTTCGGCGTCTATCGCGGGATGCGAGTGTGGGAGTACCTCGATTTCTTCGGCGCGGCCTATCGGATGCCGGCGCAGCGGCGGAAGTCGCGCGTGGAGGAAGTGCTGCAGATTACCGGCACGGATGTGATGCATGATTACTACGTGGACTCGCTCTCGCGCGGCATGCAGCAACGCGTCGGCATTGCCCGGGCCTTGGTGCATGATCCGCAGGTGTTGCTGTTGGATGAACCGACGTCGGGCTTGGATCCCCGGGCGCGGATCGAGATGCGGCAGTTGTTGCGGAAGTTGAAGGAGATGGGGAAGACGATCCTCGTGTCGTCGCACATCCTGCCGGAGTTGGCGACGATCTGCGACCGGATCGGGATCATCGAGCAGGCCCGGTTGCTGTTGTGCGACAAGATGGAGCAGGTGCTCAAACAGGTCGAGCAACGCCGGCTGGTCGAAATCGAGGTGCTGGACCAAGCCGAGAAAGCCGCCGCTGCGCTCAAGGAGGCGTACTCCGCCGACAAGTTGGAAGTGAAGGAAATCGTCGGCCGGTTGTTGCGCGTCTCGTTCGAGGGCGAAGACATCGAGATTGCGAAGATGCTCAAGTCGCTCGTGCAAGGCGGCTATCAGGTGTTGTGGTACCGGGAGGAACCGCTCGATTTGGAGCACGTCTACATGAAGGTGACGGCGGAGGCGAAGGCCGGGACGAGACGGACAGAATGACCAACCCGATCCTCAAACGCGAACTGACTACCGCGCTGCGGGCACCGGTGACCTTGGCGCTGGCGGCGTTGTACCTTGTGGTCCTCGGGGGGCTGATTGGGTGGATGTGGCCGGAGGAGGGGATTTTCTCGCTGGCGGCGCAGGCCTCCCGGTCAATCCTGCTGGTGTTCACCGTGACGCAGTTGTTGCTGGTGATTTTGTACGCCCCGGCCTTCGCTGCGGCGTCCATCACTTCGGAGAAGGAACAGAACACCTACGATTTGCTCTTCGCGACGCAACTGCGTCCGAAAGACATCATCATCGGCAAGTTGTGTTCCTCGATCACGACGCTGTTGATGTTTGTGGTCTTGTCGTTGCCGTTCTTTGCGGCGTGTTTCTTCCTCGGTGCGGTCTCGGTGCGTGAGGCGGTGGTGATTTACCTGGTGGCGACGGCGAGCAGCGTGTTTTTTGGGTTGCTGGGGTTGTGCGTGAGCGCGGTGGTGTCGAGTTCGCACACGGCGTTGGTGGCGACGTACCTGTTCATCCTCCTGATCAATGCCGGGCCGTGGGTGCCGTATCTGCTGCTCAAGAACCAACTCTGGGCGGCATCGCTCATCGAGACGATTCGCGCCATCAGCCCGGTGGCCGCGATGGCCTCGGTGATCTCCCCGGCTTACGAGGGCACGGCGGCGTGGCGGTTGTTCCTCCTGTTCGCCATCGCGGGCGCGGTGGTGATGACGTTGTTCCTGCTGACGACGGCATACCTGACGCGCGGGCGTCCGCCCCGGTCGCATGGCCGGGCGATCACGGACCCGAAGGAATTGATGAAGCGGAAACTGCGGTTCCCGTTCTACCTGATCGACCCGATGCGGCGGAAACGGAACATCCCGAACTGGATGAACCCGATTTTCGCGAAGGAGATGCGGAGCAAGGCGTTTGGCGGCGGCATCTGGATTTTCCGCAGCGCGTATCTCTGTTTTGCGGTGTCGATGCTGTTGATGGCGGCGGTGGCCGGTAACATGGTGGGCCAGACGCCGGACGCCATCCGCGCGGTGGCATTGATGTTCCAACTCGGCTTGGTGGTGCTGATCGTCCCGTCGCTGACCGCCGGGGCGGTGACGCAGGAACGCGAGCGCGCGAGCATCGACCTGCTCCGTCTTTCGCGGGTGCGACCACTGGCGTTCCTGCTCGGCAAGATCGAGGTGGCGGCGGTGTTCGTGATGTTCCTCGTCGTGGGCTCGGCCCCGGCGTGGTACGTGATTTATTACCTCGGCACGAACACGGTGCAGGAGATCCTCGTCTGCTGGAGCATCATCCTGACGACGATGGTGCTGGCGATGGCGGCCGGGCTGTTTGCCTCGGCGGTGTCCCCGCGCACCGCGGTGGCGACGGCGATTGCGTACGGGCTGATGTTCGTGATCACGCTCGGCACGCTGCTGCCGTTGCTGATGGGCGACCAACTGACCGGACTCGTGCGCGACGTAATGTTTGCCCTCAATCCGTTCGTCAGCGCGATCCAGACATTGACGAGCGGGTATTTTGCGGACGTCGGCGATTTGTGGCGCGCGCACCTGGCGTGGTCGCTGGGCTTGTCGGGCGCGGCCTGTCTGTGGACCTATCTGCGGATCCGCCGCATGTTGAGCACGCAACGATGAAACTTCTCTTTCTCTTCCTCGCCGCTTGGGCGCCGCGCGTGACGCATCCCGTCAAGGATGCCGCCACGCACGAGATGTTGCGCGCCGTGAGCCAGGAACATGACCGGGCGGTCCGCGAGGAAGCCCGGGACGCGCTGGACTTCATTGCCGGTAGCCTCGACACCAATCTCGTCATCGCGTTGCCGGCCGTGGACACGACCGGCTGGTCGGATGCCGACGTGGAGCGCCACTTGCAAGCGCCGGAGGTCTTGCTGCAAGAAGCCGCGGTGCGCGCGGCTGGCGAACGCGGGTTGACCAATGCGGTTCCCGTGTTGACGGTCATGTTGCGAGACTCGGACGAACGCTTGCGTGGTGCGGTGTGCGAGTCGCTGGCCCAGTTGCGGCGGGGTGCGCCCGTCGTGGCCAAGCTGCTGGAAGTGGAGCCGAGCGTGCGCGTCCGGGCAAAGGCGGTGACGGCGTTGCTGGCCGTGCATGACCAGCAAGCGCGGCGGTTGTTGCTCGAGTTGCTCGGTCACACGCGCTGGCAGACCCGCGAGGCGGCCGTGCAAGGATTGCAAGGGTGGGGTGACCGGGAGTTGGCGTTGACCCTGGCCACGTTGCTGACGGACCCGAACGAGGCGGTGCAACGCGCGGCAGCGACCGCGCTCCGGGAGCTGCGACATCCCGGCACCGAGAGGGCGTTGCTCGACCGGCTGCCGGCGGCGTCGCTGGCTGTCCAGATTCCCATCATCGAGGCGTTGGGTGAATTGCACAGCGTCGCGGCGGTGCCGAGCTTGGTGGATTGGGTCAAGGGCACGAATGACGCGCTCGGCAAAGTCTCTGCCGAGGCGCTCGCAAAGATCGACGATGACCGGGTGATTCCCGCCATGCGGCATGTGATTTACAACGTGACGTATCTCCAGATGACTACGCGGCCGGTGGCGTTACGCGTGTTGCGGGAGCGGAAAGACGACGCATTGGCCGACCGGATGGTGCAGTTCGTGACCGATCAAATCGTCCCGCCACCGCCGATGGCGCCCGGGCCGATGTACGACAGCGTCGAGGCGCGCATGGAGGCGTTGCGCTACTTGCAGAAATTTGGCACGGCCAAGCAGGGCGCGCGAATCCTGGAGCGCCTCACGGAGACGGTGCCCGCGGAGATGCGCCCGTTGCTCGCGGAGGTGCTCACGAAGCTGACGGGGCGCACCTACCGGCCGCTGCCAGACCAAGATTACCGGCGCTATTTCGTCGAGAGCCTCGCGCCAAATCCGTTCCCGCTGGTTGCCGTGCCGGGAGTGGTGCTAGAAGAGTTGCCACGCGAGCCGCGCGGCCAACAGGAGTAGGACGGCGCCGCAGCCGCGGACGAGCATCGTCAGGAACCGCGGTGAGATCTGCCGGTGCAGTCGCGAGACGGTGTACGCGAGGAGCGTGAACCAGAACAGCCCGCCCAAGAAGATGCCCGCCACGCACGCCCCACGCGCCGGCAGGACCCATTCGTGCGCGACGAGCAACGCGCCCAGCGTCGCCCACAACACGAGCAGGAGCAGGTTGGTGATGGTGAGGGCGAATCCGAGCAGGAACGCGCGCGGATGATGCCACCGTTCCTCGACCCGGTGGGCGACGGCGACGCTAGTGGCGAGTTTCTCGGGTTTGAAGAGAAGATACCGGACGCCGAGCACAGTGATCGCTGCGAAGGAAACCAGGCGCAGCGTCAGCGCGACATGGTGTTGTTCGAGGATGGAACTGTGGCCGGCGAGCAGCAGCGCCGCGTAGAATGTCTCGCCCAGCACGCCGCCCAGCCCGGCAAAGAACGCGACCCAGAATCCGTTGGCCAGCGCCTGGTTGATGACGGTGAGGCTCAGCGGGCCGACCGGTACGGAGACAATCACGCCGCACACGAAGCCGACGAGCAGGGCTTGCAGAAGATGTTGGAGCCAGAGTTCCACTTAAGCGGCCGGGGTCTCGTCCTCGTCCTCGTCCGACTCGATCTCGCGCCGCCAGCGTTTGCTGACCCACGGGCGGACGAGGCCGTACAATAGATAGAGCACGAACAAGCCGGCCAGCGTGACTTCCGGCTGCGTGACGAGCAGCAGCAACACGAGCACCGCCCCCGCCAACGCCGCCACGCCGCGCTGGAGCGTCCACTCGACATTCTTGAAACTCGGGTAGCGCACGTTGCTGACCATCAGGATCGATAGCATCACCATCAAGCCCATCAACACCCAGCGCGAGTTGCCGAGTTCGCGGTTGTGACCGCTCAGCCACATCATGAACATCGTCATGCTCACCACCACCGCCGCGGCAGACGGAATGGGAAAGCCGACAAACTCGCCCTTCGTTTTCGTGCCCATCTGGCTGAGGATGTTGAACCGGGCCAGCCGGATGCCGCCGCAAACGAGGTACATCGCCGCGATCAGCCAGCCGCTGCGCTCGAATTGGATCAGCACGATCCGATAGACCAGAAACGCCGGGGCCACGCCAAAACTCACGATGTCCGCCAGCGAATCAAACTCCCGGCCGAACGGCGACTCGCGCTTCGCAATCCGCGCCACGCGACCGTCGAAAAAGTCGCACGCGAACGCGCCGAAGATCAGCCAGATCGCCCGCCGGATCGGCTCGAAGTCGCCGCTCTCCGGCAGGTACTTGAAAATCCACGTCAGCGCAAAGAAGCCGCACGCGAGGTTGCCGGCCGTGAACAGGTTCGGCAACAGATAGATTTTGACCTTCTCCCCGTTGACCGGGGCGGGATTAGTTTCGCCGGGCGACAATTGTCTCACCGCCTTTCGCTGTCTCGCCGAGTTTGACCACAATCGCGGCACCGGTGGGCACCGTGATTTCCACGCGCGAGCCGAACCGGATCATCCCGATGTGCTCGCCTTTCTCGACCCGGTCGCCCTCGTGTTTCCAGCCCACGATCCGCCGCGCAATCAACCCGGCAATCTGCCGCACCTTCACCCGGTAGCCATCGGCCCCGGTAATCAGGACGACGCGGTTCTCGTTTTCGGCGGAAGACTTCGGGTTTCGCACATCGAGAAACTTGCCGGGATGGTAGGAGACCGACGTGATCGTGCCGGCAATCGGCGCGCGTTGGGTGTGGACGTTGAAGACCGACAGGAAGATGGCCACCATCGTCCCGCCCTCGACCGGCGTGATCTCGACCACCTTACCGTCCGCCGGCGAGACGATGTCTTTCGGGTCGGGTGGGATGACGCGGGTCGGGTCGCGGAAGAACGAAATCGTGAAGACCAGCAGCAACAGGCAGACGGCGACGACCGGCTTGCACCACAGCCATCCGGCAATGCCCAGCAGCACCAATATCAGGATCGGCCATTTTCCTTCGAGCAATGTGCGCAGAGTAAACATATCGAAAGCGCGCGCATCTTAGCCGATTCCCCCGAATTGCGAAGCGGTTTTTTGTCGGCGGGATTCGCTGGGCCGGCGTCGCCGGGAGTGTTGTAATTTGCCACCGGCTGTCGCATTATCCGCGCCCATTCCATTTATGAATATCACCCTCGACAATCCCCAGACCAAACCGCTCGACCAACTTTGCATCAATACCATCCGCACCCTCGCGATGGATGGCGTCCAGAAAGCCAACTCCGGCCATCCCGGCGCGCCAATGGGGCTCGCGCCGGTGGCGTTTTGGCTCTGGGACAAATTCCTCCGCCACAACCCCGAGAATCCGCAGTGGGCGAACCGCGACCGGTTTGTGCTCTCGGGCGGTCACGGCTCGATGTTGCTCTACAGTTTGCTCCACCTGACCGGCTACGACTTGCCGATGAATGAACTGCAGTCGTTCCGGCAATGGGGCAGCAAGACGCCCGGCCATCCCGAATACGGCCTCACCCCCGGCGTCGAGACCACGACCGGCCCGCTCGGCCAGGGCTTCACCAACTCCGTCGGCATGGCCATCGCGGAACGCTGGCTCGCGGCGCGGTTCGGCAGCGAGATTGTGGATTACCGGGTGTACGCTATCGGCGGCGACGGCGACATGATGGAAGGCGTCTGCTCCGAAGCCGCGTCGCTGGCTGGTCATCTCGGGTTGAACAAACTCACGTGGATTTACGACAACAACAAGATCACCATCGAAGGCCACACGCACCTCGCCTTCAGCGAAGACGTCGCGCTCCGCTTCAAGGCTTACGGCTGGTACGTCCAGCACGTCACCGACGTGAACGATTTGAAAGCCGTCAACCGCGCCATCAAGAAAGCGCAGAAGCAAACCGAGAAACCGTCGCTCATCATCGTGGACAGTCACATCGGTTTCGGCGCGCCGACCAAACAAGACACGCACGGCGCCCACGGCGAGCCGCTCGGCGACGACGAAATCGCCAAGACGAAAGCCCGGTACGGCTGGCCGACTGATGCGAAGTTCCTCGTGCCGGACGATGTCGCCAAGCACATGCGCAAACAACTCCGGCGCGGTCGCAAGCTGGAGAAGGAATGGCAGGCGAAGTTCGACGCGTTCGCCCAAACCAACCCGGCGCTGGCGGCGGAGTGGAACCAGATTCAAAAAGGCGAACTGCCGGCGGGTTGGGACAAGGACATCCCGGTCTTCCCGGCTGACCCGAAAGGTCTCGCGACCCGGGAATCCAACGGCAAAGTCCTCAACGCCGTCGCCAAGAACGTCCCGTGGCTCCTCGGCGGTGCGGCCGACCTCGCGCCTTCGACCAAGACGCTCATTGCCGGCGGCGGTGATTTCGCCAAGGGCAGCTACGGCGCGCGCAACTTCCATTTCGGCGTCCGCGAACACGCGATGACCGGCATCATCAACGGCTTGGCGCTCAGCAAACTCCGCCCGTACGGTGCCGGCTTCCTCATCTTCCAGGATTACGCGCGCGGCTCCGTGCGGCTCAGCGCGTTGATGGAGCTGCCGGTGATCCACATCTACACGCACGACAGCGTGGGCGTCGGCGAAGACGGCCCGACGCATCAGCCCATTGAACACGCCCTGACGCTCCGCGCTATTCCGCACATGATCGTCATTCGTCCCGGTGACGCCAACGAAGTCGCCGAAGCGTGGCGTGTCGTGATGGAACAGAAGAAACACCCGGTCGCCCTCTGCCTCACCCGGCAAGCGCTGCCCACACTCGACCGCGCAAAGTACGCGCCCGCGAGCGGAGTCCGGCAGGGCGGCTACATTCTCGCGGATTGCGACGGTCAGCCGGAGGTCATCCTCATCGGTACCGGCAGCGAACTCCAGTACGCCGTCGAAGCCGGTGAGAAGCTCAAAGCCGAGGGCGTCAAAGTGCGCGTCGTCAGCATGCCGTCGTGCGAACTCTTCGACCACCAGTCGCAGGATTACCGGGACAAGGTTCTCCCGCCGGCAGTCCGCAAGCGCGTCGTCATCGAAGCCGGTGCGACCCTCGGCTGGTACAAGTACGTCGGCCTCGACGGAAAAGTGATCGGCCGCGACAACTTCGGCGCCAGCGCCCCGTTCAAGGAACTCTACAAGCACTTCGGCTTCACGACGGAGAACGTCTACACGACAGCCAAAAGCCTGCTTGGGTAGGCGAGGGCGGAGTGGACGTTGGCGTTTGCGATGCGCGCTTGCCACGCCCGCCTTCCGCTGTTATAGGTCAACGAGACTTTGGAACCAAGCCGATGTAGCTCAGCTGGTAGAGCAACGGTTTCGTAAACCGTAGGTCGTCGGTTCGATCCCGACCATCGGCTCCAGTTTTTTGAAGCGTTAGTTTTGGTCGTGCTAGGCGGGGAGTTAGCGGTTCCCCTTTCCGGCAACCCGCTCCAGCCGGGCGGAATTCCTCGGGGAGGCGGCCATGTGGGGGCGTACGTGGTGGCGCGGCATCGAACGTTGGGTCCGCTGCAAGGGATGCGGGTTGAACCCCGCCAGGGCCGGAAGGCAGCAACGGTAAACTTGATGTTCCCTGTGCCGGCGGAGTGCCTGACGGGAGCCACAACTGCCACGGACAATCCGACATGGTTTGTCGAGCCGAGGTGCACGGCCTTCTTTCATTGGAAATCGATGGCGAAACAATATCAGGTGCTCGCCCGCAAGTGGCGGCCGCAACAATTCGACGAAGTGGTGGGGCAGGAGCACATCACCACCACCCTTCGTAACGCCATCGAACAGGACCGGCTCGCGCACGCGTATCTCTTCGTCGGCCCTCGCGGCATCGGTAAGACTTCCAGTGCGCGTATTTTTGCCAAGGCGCTCAATTGTGTGAAAGGTCCGACGGTCGAGCCTTGCGGCAAATGCGATAACTGCATCGAGATCGCGGAAGGCCGGTCGCTGGATGTTTTGGAAATCGACGGCGCGAGCAACCGCGGCATCGATGAAGTCCGCGAGCTCCGCGATACGGTCCGGTACGCCCCGGCGCGCGGGAAGTACAAGATTTACATCATCGACGAAGTCCACATGCTCACAAAAGAAGCGTTCAACGCGCTTCTCAAGACGCTCGAAGAGCCGCCGGCCCATGTGAAGTTCCTCTTCGCCACAACGGAACCGCAGAAGGTATTGCCCACGATTCTTTCGCGTTGCCAGCGGTTCGATTTGCGGCGGATACCGGCCAATCTCATCGTCCAGCATCTCAAGAAAATCGCGAAGGGCGAGAAGATCGCGATCGACGAAAAGGCACTGGCGGCAATCGCCCGCGGCGCCGAGGGCGGGTTGCGCGATGCGGAGAGTGCGCTCGACCAGTTGATTGCTTTTTGCGGTGACAAGATCGCAGAGAAGGATGTACTCGGCGTTTTTGGATTTGTCGCGCATGACCAGATGATGGTGTTGACCGACGCGATCATTGATGGCGAAACGAACAAGGCGTTGAATACGCTCAAGGAACTGGATGAACTCGGCAAGGACTTGCAGCGACTGCTGGCGGACTTGCTTGAGCACTACCGGAACTTGTTGGTGTTGACCATTGCCGGTGAGGGCGGCGAGGCACTCGACCTGCCGGATACCGAAATCGAATTGCTCCGGGCGCAAGCCAAGCGCATTGACGCGGACGCTGTCCTGCGCATCATCGACGCGCTTGCCGGCGCAGAAGGCAAACTCCGGTATGCCCTCTCCAAGCGCATCTTCTTCGAAATCGCCATCGTCAAGGCCATCAAAGCCCGGCAAGCCATCGGCATCGATGCCGTCATCAAGCGACTCACCGAGTTGAAAGGCGTAGCGTCCGCCGTCCCGGTGGCAACGCCTTCTTCAACGCCTACGCCAGCCGCCACGACGGCGGCTGCTACACTCGACGAAGCTTGGGCTTATGCCGTTGAGCATCTCGGCAAGGTCACGCCGTTGGCCCGCAGTTGTCTCGTGGGAACAAAACCGCTCGGGATTGAAGCCGGTGTGTTGCGGGTCGGGTTTGATCCGGAGTTTGCCGACCGGATGGAATTTGTCACGCACGCACGCAATCTGGAAGTCTTGATTGCGAAGATGAAGGAAAAGCTCCGGCGCGACGTCACCATCAAATTTGAACCGTTGGAGGGCGCGGCTCCAGCTGCACCACGCCCGGCCCCCAAGCCGGTCATTCGCGAGCAGCCGGTGGCCTCGGCGCCGCCGCCACCTCCGCCCAAGCCTTCCAAGAAGAATCTTGATGAGTTTCGGAATGACCCGCTCATCAAGAAGGCACTCGAAATTTTCAAAGGAACCATCGTCGAAGTCAGAAAGTGAGGAATCATGGCCGGTCTCGGTAAGTTTCTGAAGCAAGCCCAGAAGATGCAGGAACAGATGCAGCAGGTACAGGAGCAACTCGCCCAACGCGAGGTCGAAGGCAGCGCCGGTGGCGGCGCCGTCAAAGCCATCGCGAAGTGTGATGGCTCGATTGCCGCCATCAAGATCGACCCCAAGGTGGTTGACCCGAACGACGTCGAGATGCTCGAAGACCTCGTCCTCGGCGCCGTTACCAATGCCCTCGAAGTCGCCAAGAAAACCCAGGCTGACGAAATGGGCAAAGTGACGCAGGGTCTCAACGTCCCCGGCTTGAACATGGGGATGTAGGCCGATTCTGCGAGTCGGCGCGTCATGGATTACCCGCGTCCCATCCAAAATCTGATTGCGCAGATTGCCCGCTTGCCCGGCATCGGCAAACGCAGCGCCGAGCGCATCGCGTTGCACCTCCTGAAGTGCGATGCCGAAACCAACCGGCAACTCTCCCAAGCCATCCTCGACGCCAAAGCCCGGATGCGCAATTGCAGCCGGTGCGGCAGCTACACCGAACAAGACCCGTGCGCCATCTGCGCCAGCCCCCGCCGGGACGCCCGGCTCTTGTGCGTCGTGGAAGGGCCGAATGACATTCTCACTATGGAACGCGCCGGCGCGTTTACCGGCCTCTACCACGCCCTCATGGGCCGCATCTCGCCTCTCAACGGCATCGGGCCTGACCAACTGCGGATCGCCGGGTTGGTTGACCGCGTCAAACACGACAAACCCAATGAGGTGATTCTCGCTTTGGGTGCCGACGTGGAAAGTGAAGCGACCGCGACGTACGTAGCAGAACAGCTCAAACCCACCGGCTCCTCCATCACCCGCATCGCGCTCGGCCTCCCCGCCGGCAGCGCTCTCGAAGCCGCCGA
>OMJI01000113.1 GCA_900299315.1 Verrucomicrobiota bacterium
CATCACGGACGCAACCTCGCGTTCAACCTCGCGCAGTTCGCCGAGGTCATGGCGCCGCGCTACGACACGATTGCGCCCGCCGTCCGCAAGTGGGCGCGCGCGCCGCGCCGGTACCCTTACGAAATCTTCGGCACGGTCGACTCCGGGCAGGCCGGGCCACTCGGCGGCGTGAAAGAAATCCAGACCCGGGCTTATCACCAACCGCTCTACGCGCTCGGTACGAGTTCGGAAACGTGGTTCGACCAATCCGGCCAAGAAGCCACGCTCTTCGCCACGTTGGCGGCGACCGTGCGTCCGCAGACGTGGCGCGACCGGGTCACGGTCTGGCACAAGACGCTCGAGGGGACGATCGACCAGGGCGAATTGATCAAGGAAGCCAGCGGACCGCATTCCTGCGCACCGGGCGAGAAGGCCGCGCCGGTGAAGCTGACGGAGACCGGCCACGTGCTCGATGTCGGCAAGTATCACGTCCTGCAAAAGCGCGGCTCGGCGCTGGTGCTCGGTTCGCTTGGCCCGGCCTGGCTCGACAAGCAAGTCCGGCAGCTCAAGCTCAGCATCGTCTTCAACACCGTTCTCCACCGGCCCGCGGAGCATATCATCGAGGACGGCTGGCACCTGTTGCGGTTCGGCGACGTGTACGTCGGCGTCCGCCCGACCGGCATGGTGCTCGGGAAACGGAAGCCGGTCCGCCGCGTCATCAAGAACCGGTACCTCCGCATCGAAGTGCCGCTGGTGACGGGTCGCCCGGTCAAGGTGACGCAGGAGTTTCGCGAGTGGTGCGACTTCGGGTACGTGTTCGAGATCGCGTCCAAGGCCGAGTGCGGCTCCTTCGCGCGCTTTTGCCGGGAGTGCCTGGATTGTTCGTGGGAGTTTTATCACTGCTTCTACCGGACAAGCCGGTACCAAGGCCGGCATGGTGAGTTGCAGATCATCGACTCGGTCGCGGCCGGCACTGTCCGCTTTATGGCCATCGACGGAGTGGTCGAGCCGCGCGTGAAACTGGCCGCCACCGGACTCAACCCGAAACTTACCCAACTTTTCCCCGACGGACACCGCGTGAAGCAGCGGCGCTTGATGTACAGCCCGGACTTCATCGGCTCCCCCTTCTACAAGCTGCGCTCGCACGTTGTGGAATGAGACCAACCCACCTTCGCTGTGAATATCTGACCGACCCTCTCGGCATCGACACGCCGACGCCCCGGCTCAGTTGGGTGCCGCCGTTCGACCAAGCGGCCTACCAGATCAAGGTCACCGGCCTGTGGGACAGCGGGTGCGTCCGCTCCGCCGAATCGCTCCACGTCCAGTACGCCGGACCGACCCTGCAACCACGCCGCCGGTATGTCTGGCGGGTCCGGTGCTGGAATCGCCGCGGCGAAATATCGGCATGGAGCGGCCCGGCTTGCTGGACGACCGGTCTGGCGGTACCGGGCTGGCAACAGCCGCAGGCTTGGGACCAACCACACTCCGCGACCGACACGACCATGTGGGTCGGCGGGCCCGGTGATTCGCCGACGATGGTGCGCCGTTCGTTTACGCTCGCACACCGACCCCGGCAGGCGCTCCTTTTCGCAACGGCGCTCGGCGCGTACGAGACGTCGCTGAACGGGCAACGCGTCGGCGATCAAGTGCTGGCACCGGAATGGACGGACTACCGGCAACGCGTGCAGTATCAGGTTTTTGATGTCACGCGTCTGCTGCGCACCGGCCGCAACACCCTGGTCGCGACGCTCGCACCCGGCTGGTACGCGGGCCGGATCGGATTACTGGGCGACAAGAATCACTATGGCCAGTGCCTGCGGTTCCGGGCGCGGCTTTACGCCGATGAGACGCCGGTAGTACACACGGACGGCCACTGGGAATACGCCGACCGGCTGCCAATCGCCAGCGCGGACATTCTCGACGGCGAACACCACGACGCGCGCGTGAAGCCGGTCTGGAAACCGGCCATCGCCGACAGCTGGCCGTCGTCAGGGCCGCTTGTGGCGCAACCGAATGAGCCGGTGCGGGTGACCCAGGAGTTACGGCCGGTATCCAGACCGGCTTCACGCGCGAACGTCGTGGCCAGCGCGTCCAGCTTCGCTACGCCGAAGTCCTGAATGCCGATGGTTCGCTCTACCGCGACAATCTTCGCGGCGCACTCGCCACCGACAGTTACATCTACCGGGGTGGTGGGACCGAAGTATTCGAGCCGCGGTTCACGTATCACGGGTTCCGGTACGTCGAGATTACCGGGGTGACGCGGGCGCCGGAGGTTGTTGGTCGCGTATTTCACTCCGATGCGCCGGCGACCGGGACGTTTGAATGTTCGTCACCGCTCCTGAACAATATCATGGCGGCCATCCAGTGGACGCAACGCGGCAACCTGATTGGCATCCCCACGGATTGTCCGCAGCGCGACGAGCGGCTCGGTTGGATGGGCGACATCCAAGTGTTTTCGCAGACGGCCATTTTCAATATGGACATGGCGGCGTTCTTCACCAAGTTCTGCCGCGACATGCGCGACGGCCAGACGCAGGACGGACGCTTCCCGGATTTCGCGCCAATCCCGCACGGCGCCGCGAGCCGGTTCGCCGGCAACCCTGGCTGGGCCGATGCCGGGGTGATTGTGCCGTGGCGCTGCTGGGTGAACTACGCCGACCGGCGTCTGTTGGCCGAGCAGTTCGATGCCATGTGCCGGTACATCGACTGGGTGGATTCCCTCAGCCCCGACCACTTCTGCCGCGACTTTCACCAACTCACGCCGTTGACGTACGGCGACTGGCTCAACAGCGACACGTTCCAGAAGCTCGCCGATTTTCCGAAGGGCAAGGGACAGTGTCCGAAGGACGTGTACGCGACGGCGTTCTTCGCCTACTCCACCGGCCTGCTGGCGAAGATGGCGCGAATTCTCGGAAAGCAGACCCACCACGACCGGCTGGCGCGCCAAATCCGTGCCGCGTTCAACAAAGAGTTCGTCCAACACGATGGCCGGATCAAAGGCGACACGCAGGCCGGCTACGCGTTGGCGCTGCATTTTGATCTCCTGCCGGCAAGGCTGCGCCCGCTCGCCGCCCGTCATCTGGTGGCGGCGATGCAACCGTTTGGCGGCCATCTCTCGACCGGCATCCAGAGCACCGTTCGCGCGATGCTCGAACTGACCCGCTGGGGCTACGTTGATATCGCCTACGACCTCATCAACAAGACCACGATCCCGAGTTGGGGCTACATGGTCGAGCATGGCGGCACGACGATTTGGGAGCGGTGGGACGGCTTCGTGGAGGGGCGCGGCTACCAGAACCCGGGCATGAACAGTTTCAACCACTACGCCATCGGCGCGGTCGGCGAATGGATGTACCGCGTCATTCTCGGGTTAAACCCCGACGAAAACGCGCCCGGCTGGAAACATTTCCACGTGCGACCGATGCCGGGCGGTGGGCTCACCTGGGCACGCGGTGAATACCGCTCCATCCGCGGCCCAATACGCGTCGCATGGGAACTTACCGCCGGTCGCTTCACGCTGGACGTCACCGTCCCGCCAAACACCACGGCCACCGTCGAGCTACCGGGCCAACCGCCGCGCCGTGTACGCGCGGGCCGGCACGTCCTCACCGCTTGATCAAGCCGGCTTGGTTTCGACGAAGTAGGCGTGGTTGGGTTGGAGCGGCCCGGTGACGGGCTGGCCGGTGGCCGCGTCGGTGGTTTTGCCAGCAGGTGGCTGGGTGCGGAAGCTGTAAAGCACGGGTTGACCGGCGTCGTTCTCCCACAGCACACCGGCGTTGTCCTTGAGCACCGTGCGGCGTTGCATGAGCGGCCGGAGTTTTTTGTAGAGGGCGATGGTCTGCTTGATGGTCTCCTGCGCGGCGGGTTGGCGTTCTGCTGCCGGCACCATGTGAAGGCTGAGCATCGGCGCGCGTTTGTGGGCGAAGCATTGGAAGAGCATGTCCACCGGCTCCTGACCGCGCAGGATCCGGCAGTCCCACGAATTGCCGTTGTTGTACTCGCCCCACCAGAGCGACGTGCAGGTGTCGTAGGAGTAGGCGAGATTCAGGCCGTCGTAACAGTTGCCGCCATGCATGCCGAGCATCGAGTGGCTCGAGAACGTGCATTGTCCTTCCGGTGTGAGATAGAGCCCGGCCTTCGTGAACGCCGCGTAAAGCCCGGCCATCTTGTCGAATTGGGGGC
>OMJI01000114.1 GCA_900299315.1 Verrucomicrobiota bacterium
AGGTCGGACAGGCGAAGCCGTGATGGCGCGGCGCTTTTTCAAACTGGATCAACGCCCGGGCGTACTGCCAGCCGCGCCAGCAATTCGTCCCGATGAACGCCGCGACCAGTCCGAGCCAGATGGATCGTTGCCAGATCGCCAGCGCGATGAAGCCGGCCACACCGACAAACCCGATGATGGTCGCCACCAGCAAACTCTTCGCGCGACCGAGTCCAAACCAGAGTAGGGAGCGCAGAATCTGGCCGCCGTCGAGCGGATAGACCGGCAGCATGTTGAAGATGAGCAGGCCAAGGTTGATGAACCAGATTGCCCGGTAACAAGAACGCAGGTCGGCCAGCGCTTCCGGCCAACCCACCGCGCGCATCGCCATGCCGCCGCCGGTGAGGACGACGAACAGCACCACGTTCACAAGCGGCCCAGCCGCGATGCTCCACAACGTCGCACCCGGGCGTTGCGGGGGATTCACGTAGGCAACGCCGCCAAACGGCCAGAGCACAATCTGGTTGGCCTGTCCGCCGACGGATCGGCAAGCCAGCGCGTGACCGAACTCGTGGAGCAACACGATCCCGAACAAGCCGAGATACTCCAGGACGTTCCAGATCGGCGAGAGATACGCCTCCTTGCGACCCGAAAGCTCAAACGCGGCGATCAGAAACCACGACCAGTGCAGGTACACCTGGATGCCGCGAACTCGAAAGAGTTTAAACGAACCGCTGCTGGTCGGTAACATAGGCTTTGGGGTAGCACAGGACCGGTTAACAACCAAGCCGGTAGTTGCCGCTCCGTTCAGTGGCACGCGCGTCCCGCGTGTGCATTGATCGGCGATGCACAACCGGGACGGTTGTGCCACTGATCACCCCAACACCGTCAACGTCCCGCTCGTCACGCCGAGCTGGCGGACGACGTTGAGCGGGGCGAGCAAGTCCGCGGAGCCACCGGCCAGCATCTGCCGGTAAGCTTGCAGCAATTGCCGGCTGCGCTCCGCATCCTCCTCCAACAACTCAACCCGGTAATGCCGCGCCCCGGCGGCGAGAAACTTCTGCAAGAACTCCGCGCCGCTCTGCGCTTTCGCGTGATAGACGGTGTTGCGGCAGCCCACGTCGGCCTTGACCGGGTGTTCGACGCCGATCCGGTCGCGTAGTTTGAGATTGTGGACGTCGCACGGGCGGCCGCAGTTCGTGTGGTCGGTGCCGGTGGTGGTTAGGAACGCGGCGAACACGCAATGCTCCATATGAAACATCGGCAGGTGCTGGTGAATCACCAGCTCGAACCACGCCGGCGGCGCGGCGGCCAGCAGGTCGAGCACTTGCTGGCCGTTGAGGTCGTAGGACACCGTGACGCGCTCCAGTTTCTCTTCCATCAACAACGCCGCGGCGCGCGGGTTAGCGACGTTGAGCGAGAAATCGCCGATTTTGCGCAGCGGGCTTTCGCGGAAAAACGCCAAGCCGCCGAGGTTGCGGATGAGCACGCCGTCCGGCTGCGCGTTCTCGATGAGGCGGAAGAACCCTTGCTCACCGGCTTTCTGGATGCGCGGCGTGGCGAGGAAGACGTGCGCGCCGGGATGTTCGCGCACCAGCTTCACAGCGTCTGGATACCGGCGAAGGTCTTCGAAATCGACGTAGATGGCGGCAATGCCTTCCGCGAGCGCGACGCGGATTTGATCCAGCGTCCGGCAGAGGACGGAGAGTTCTGGTTTACCGGGGGAACCCACCCCCGGCCCCTCCGGTGGAGGGGAGAAAGAAGCCGGTGCTCCCCTCCTTGGAGGGGCCGGGGGTGGGTTCTGGGCCAGTGCCGTGGTGATTTCCCGGCGCAGCCGGTTCAACTCGCTGACCGGCAAAATCACCTGACCGATGAGTTGATTGTCCAAGTCGCCCAATTCGTAATCGGTCTCCCCCATCCGGCCGAGCTGGTCGCGCAGGACTTTCTCGGTGAGCGGACGCTTGAAGGCGGTCTGCAACGGCATCGCGGAGTGGACGCGGATGCCATTGGATTCGACGGAGAGCGGCCGGCCCGTGGCGCCGGTGACCTTGAGATGGATGACGGTCTTCGGCTTTGGGATGTTGCCGGTGTAGGACTTCTTGAGTTCGCGTTCGAGGTGCGGGTCGCTCGTTTTCCAGACGCGGTCACCGGGTTTGAGTTGGGAGAAATCAATGTGGCCACGCGCGAAGAAGAGTTTCCCGACTTCCACCTGCCAGACGCGGCCGCCTTGTTCCTTGTCGGTGTCGCCACCGGTGTCGAAGACGATGCCGTCACCTGCCCGAAGCGGCGTCTGCAAATCTACCTCCACATGATCGTGGCTGACGCGCTTCACCATGCCGACAAACGGGCCGCGCTTCTTGCCGAAACGGGCGTGGACGAGCTGCTGGTGATTCACGCCGTGCAGCCAACCGGAGTAGAGGCCGCGCGAGAATGTCATTTCGAGTTTGTACCGGTCCCCCGCATCGATGGCGGCGGCATCGATGGCTTTGCGGTAGACCTGACAGGTGGCGGCGACGTATTCGGGCAATTTGAGACGTCCCTCGATCTTGAACCCGCGCACACCGAGTTTGATCAACTCCGGTATCTCCGCCACGGCGGCGAGGTCTTGGGGCGATAAGAGATACCGGCGGTCGCCGAGTTCCTTGACCGCGCCATCGACAATCAGGTCGTACGGCAGCCGGCAGGCTTGGGCGCACTCACCGCGGTTCGCGCTGCGCTGGCCGAGCGCTTCGCTGGTGAGACACTGCCCGGAGTACGCGACGCAGAGGGCGCCGTGGACGAAAGTTTCAAGCTCGACATCGGCGTCATGGAACAACGCCAATTCGCGGAGCGAGGCTTCCCGGGCAATGACGACGCGCTTGATGCCGAGCCGTTTCGCGAACGCGACGCCTTCCGGTGAGGTGATGGTCATCTGCGTCGAGGCGTGGACGGCGAGCCGCAAGCCCATCTCACGCGCGAGCGTGGCGACGCCGAGGTCTTGGACGATCACGACGTCCACCCCGGCCTCGTCGAGCAACCGGAGTTCGCGCTCGGCGTCCGGGAGTTCGTTCGTGAAGACGAGTGTGTTGAGCGTGCAGAAGGCGCGGACCCGGTGGTCGTGGAGGAACTTCACCAGTTCCGGCAGTTGTTCCTCGGTGAAATTGTCGGCCCGCATCCGGGCGTTGAAGCGCGGGAGCCCGAAGTACACCGCATCCGCGCCGTTGGCGACGGCGGCGCGCGCGCAATCCATGTTACCGGCGGGCGCGATGAGTTCGGGTTTGTTGGTCATGCGGCGCCGATAGTAACAGACGCTGCCGGTGTGGGGAAGATTTTGACACATCGACGAGGTGCGCTACTGTGTGCGCAACTTCACCCCCAAAGGAGATTCGATGAAATCAGTGAAACTGTTGTTGGTGGCCGCCATGGCGTTGGCGGTGACGGCGCGCGCGGAGCAGACGTTTGAGTTGGACAAGACCCACACGACGATTGGCTTTGCGATCAGCCATCTCGTGATCAGCGAGGTCGAGGGTCGGTTTAATGATTTTGAAGGCGCGATCCAGTTGGCGGATGACAACACCGTCACCGGCGCGAAGGCCACGATCCAGGCCAAGAGCATCGATACCGGCGTCGCGAAGCGAGATGAGCACCTGCGCAGCCCGGACTTCTTCAACGCCGAGCAGCATCCCACCATCACGTTCGCCAGCAAGAAAGTGGAGAAGAATGGCGACAAGCTCGTGATGGTCGGCGAGTTCACGATGCACGGCGTGACGAAGGAAATCCGCATCCCGTTCACAGTGAGCGGCCCGATCAAGGACCCGTGGGGCATGACGCGCATCGGCTTCAAGGGCGAGACCACGATCAACCGCAAGGATTACGGCCTGACCTACAACAAGGTCCTCGAAACCGGCGGCCTTGCTGTCGGGGAAGAAGTCAAAATCAGCCTCAAAGGCGAAGCGGTTAAGAAGTAGGACGCGCTGGAAACTGTAGCTGAAGCGTAAGCTTCGGCCGAGGCTTACGCCTCGGCTACAGGGAGAGCTACAATTTCCAACTTCGCGCCAGTCCGGTCACGGGTTGACACTCCCCCCGCCCTCTCTATAGTCCCCGCCCGAGGACATGGAGGCAGAACGGATTCTGGAACGGGTGGACGGGGCACCTATCACCGAACGCGATGTGCGGCGCGGCTTGCGCCTGAACATCATCGCGGGCGCGCTCGGCAACGTCTGGGTCGCGACGGCGCTTGGCATCCCGTTCACGATGTTGCTGCAGGCGCTCAACGCCAGCGGCGTCATCATCGGCTTGGCGACCACGGTGCAACAGGTCGCGATGATCGTCCAAATCCCCGCCGCGTTGCTGGCCGACCGGTTTAAGTCGCGCAAGAACCTCTGGGCGTGGTCGGTCATCCCCCACCGGCTGCTCTGGTTCATCCCGGCCGTGTTGCCGCTGATGTTCGCAGACAACCCAAAATTCGTCGCGCAAGCCCTCGTCGTCGTCGTCGCGGTGAGTTCCGTTCTGGCGCAAGGCGGTACGGCGTGTTGGTTCAGTTGGATGACTGATCTCGTCCCGCCGAACTCAGCCGGGCGGTTTTGGGGCAAACGCCAGAGCCTCGTGATGCTCGTCTACCTCGCCGCGACGTGGGCCACCGGCTATGTCCTCGATGTGTTCCCCGCGCCCGGTAAGCCCGGCGGCTCCTACCGGGGTTTTGCGATTGTCTTTGCCATCGGCGCGCTGCTCGGAACGCTCGACATCCTCGTTCACCTCGGCGTGCCCGAGCCGAAACCCCAACCTTCCCGGCACGAGTTGTCGCTCTGGCAACGGATCACCGCGCCGTGGCAGATCCGGGATTTCCGCTGGCTGAGCCTCGCGATGGGCGTGTGGACGTTCGGCGTGGGCATGGTCGGCTCATTCGCGGTGATTTACCTCCGCCGCGACTTCGGCGTGAGCTACCTGCAACTTTCCGCGACAACGATCGTCGCTTCGATTGGCGTGATCCTGGCCGGGGTGCAATCCGGTTATATCATCGACCGGCTTGGGGCGCGGACGTATAGCATCCTGCTGTTCCTGATCACGCCGCTGCTCGGCGCGGTCTGGTTTTTCATCCGCAACGAACCGCTCGACTTCCGGCTGCCGTGGGTCGGTGACTTCGTGTTGCCGCAGCCGGTCGTGATCATCTGCCTCGCCAACCTTGCCGGCGGCGCGCTCTACTCGAGCCTCGGGCTCTGCCAACTGCGCCTGCTCGGCGTCGTTGCGCCGCAAGAAGGCCGCACGATGGCGATGGCGGTGCATTGGACGATCATCGGCCTGACCGGTGCGCTCGGACCGCTGCTGGGCGGCGCGGTGATGGATTGGTTCACGCAACACCCGGTCGACTACACGCTGCCGACCGGCACTCCGCTGAGTTTCTTCCACATCCTCGTCGTGCTCCAAGTCCTGCTCGCGTGGGTATTCTGCGTGCCGATGATCCGCCGGCTGTCCATCCGCAAAGGCGACATCCCGGTCGGCGAGGCGTTCCCGCGGCTCTGGCTCGGCAACCCGATGCGTGCCGTCCGCCACGTCTACAGCATCTATTCCATGAGCGCGGCCGTCAGCACCGACCGGCGCGCGGACGCGGTGCGCGACTTGGGCGAAGGCCGGGCGGCGATTGCCGTCTCCGATCTCATCGAGAAACTCGACGACGCTTCCTACGAAGTCCGGGAGGAAGCCGCCACCGCGCTCGGACGCGTCGGCACCAAGGAAGCCATCGTCGGCCTCATCGTCAAACTCGAATCACCGGAATGCGACATCGCGCCACAGATCGCCCGCGCGCTCCGGTACGCCAAGAGCCCGCTCGCCGTCGACGCCCTGCTGCGTCTGCTCGCCGAGCGCGACCGCGAGACCGTCTGCGAAGCCGCCCGGTCGCTTGGTTTCCAGCGCAACGCCCAAGCCGCCGAACCATTGCTCAAGCTGCTCGCCACCACGCCCGACGACAAAATCTTCGCCGCCACCGGCGATGCCCTCGCGCGCCTCGGCGAACGGGCGGCTCTGCCGATTCTCCACCGGCATCTCCGCAGCACCGGCAATCGCATCCTGAAAAAATCCATCTGGCTCAACATTGCCGACCTGCTCGGCAAACGGGGCGAGTTCTACCAGATCATCGCCCGCGAAGAATCCGCCCGCGGCAGCGAAGCCGAGCGCTTGCTCCGGGAGATTCGCGAGCGCGTCAACGACAAGGAACTCGTCCGGCAGCTCGAACGCGCCTACGAAAAATCCAATCTCAAGCTCGCCATCGACCTCATCGCCCAGCTTGCCGGCCACACCAATCCTTCCCCCGAGACTGCCCAGTTCATCACCGAACTCCACGACCATTGGGACACCTGTGAATTGACCGATGCCCTTCTCGGCATTTACGTGCTCCATGCGAGCCGGTAAGTTAATTCCCCACCCACCCCCGGCCCCTCCGAGGGAGGGGCGCAGGATCCGGTCTCCCCTCCTTGGAGGGGCCGGGGGTGGGTTCCGCGGTTTCATGGGAGTTGCAAAACGATGAAAGAGTCCGCGACCAAAAAGCTGGTGGACCACTTGGGCCTCCGCCGCAGCCTCGTCGGCGCGCTGGGCATGGCGGTGCTCGTCGGGATGGGAGAGAAAATGGCGGAGCGGTTCCTGCCGGTCTACCTCATCGCGCTCGGCAGCAGCATGCTCTGGCCGGGCGTCCTCAACGCGCTCGACAACCTGCTCTCCGCGTTCTACGCCTTCCCCGGCGGCTGGCTAGCCGACCGTCTCGGCGCCAAGCGCGCGTTGCTGCTGTTCAACTTGCTCGCCATTGCCGGCTTCGCCCTCGTCGTCGCCATCCCGCGACTCGAAGCCGTGATCATCGGCTCGTTCCTGTTCCTGTCTTGGACAGCGATCTCGCTGCCGGGAACAATGGGCCTGATCGCCAACGTGCTGCCGAAACACAAACAGGTCATGGGCGTCTCGCTGCACTCGTTGATGCGCCGCATCCCGATGGCGCTCGGGCCGGTTGTCGGCGGCGTGTTCATCGACCGGTGGGGCCCGATCACCGGTGTCCGGTACGCCTTCATCGCCGCGATCGTCATGGCCGTCGTCGCGCTCGTCTTGCAGCAAGTCCTGATCGACGCCGATGAACCCGGTGACATCCCGACGCCGGCCAAGAATCCCTGGCATCTCGTCCGGCAATTCCCGCCCGCGTTGAAGAACCTCCTCGTCGCCGACATCCTCATCCGCTTCTGCGAACAAATCCCCTACGCCTACGTCGTCCTCTGGTGCATGAACGCCGTCACCGGCTACGCCACTGCGCCCGTCACCGCGACGCAATTCGGCATCCTGACCGGCATCGAGATGGCCACCGCCATGTTCTGTTACCTGCCGGTGGCGTGGCTGGCGGACAAGGGCGCCAAGAAACCATTCATCGTCATCACGTTCGTCAACTTCACCCTATTCCCCCTTGCCCTGCTCTACTGCCGGTCGTTCTGGCCACTGGTGCTGGCGTTCGTGCTGCGCGGCCTGAAAGAATTCGGCGAACCCACCCGCAAAGCCCTCATCATGGACCTCGCCCCCGCCGGCCACAAAGCCGCCGGTTTCGGCGCGTACTATCTATTGCGCGACACCGTCGTCGCCCTCGGCGCCCTGAGCGGCGCCTACCTCTGGAAAGCCGGTCCCGATGTGAACTTCCTCACCGCCTTCGCCTGCGGCGCTGCCGGTACGCTGTGGTTTGCGTGGAAGGGACGCGACCTCGCGGAGTGAGCGCTTACTTCAAGCCGGCGTAAACGCGGTGCACGTCGTCGTGGTCGTCGATGGCGCTGAGGAAGGCGGCGACTTCGGCGCGCTGGGCGTCGGTGAGTTCGACCGGGTTTTTGACGACGTAGCTCATTTCGGAAGTCGTCACGGTCCAGCCGGTCTTCTTAAGGTATTTGCTGACGGCATCCAAATCTGTCCGGTCACACTGGAAATGCGCCGCGAGGTGGCCTTCCTCGACGACCGGCTCGACGCTCTGGGCGCCGGCCTCGATGGCAACGGTTTCGAGATCGAGCGACTTGTCGGCGTGATGCGCCTCGACGATGCCGACGTGGTCGAACATCCAGCCCACGCTACCGGGATTGCCGAGGTGACCCGCTTCAAAGAGCTTGCGGATTTCGGGAGCGGTGCGGTTGCGATTGTCGGTGAGGCAATCGACGATGACTGGCACCTTGTGCGGCGCGAAACCCTCGTACATGATCGACTCGTAATTAATGGTCTCGCCCGTGAGGCCCGCGCCTTTCTTCACAGCGCGCTCGATGGTGTCGCGCGGGACGGACTGCTTCTTCGCCGATTCAATCGCCGCGAAGAGCCGGGCGTTCAGGTCGGGATCCGCACCGCCCATTTTGGCGGCGACCTGGATTTCCTTCACCAGCTTGCCGAAGAGTTGACCGCGTTTCAGCGCGCTTTCTTCGCGCCCCTTTTGTTTCCACTGTGCTCCCATGCGAAACCTCTTACCAGATGTAGGCCGACTCTGCGAGTCGGCGTTTTGACACGGGGCAGTTCGGAATTCTGGGCAACCTGCTGTAGCCGAGGCGTAAGCCTCGGCCGAAGCTTACGCTTCGGCTACAGATTACCGCCGATTCACAGAATCGGCCTACAGCGCCATCGCCTTACCGGCAATCCAGCCGGTGGTCCACGCGGCTTGGAAATTGAAACCACCGGTGATGCCGTCGATGTCGAGCAACTCGCCCGCGAAGAAGAGCCCGGGACAAATCCGGCTCTCCATCGTCTTGAAATTCACCTCACGCAACCGCACGCCGCCGCACGTCACAAACTCGTCCTTGTTCAAGCTCTGGCCCGTGACCGGCAATTCCATCCGCGTCAGCCGCTGCACCAGCCGGTGCAGTTCGGCGCGCGTGACCTGTGACCAACGCAACGTCGGCGCGTCCACCAGCTTTTCCCACAACCGCGCCGGCAGGAGCGGCGTGTTCACGACCAGCTTGGCGCCGTGCTCCCGGCGTTGCTGCTCCAGCAATGCCGCCACGTCCTGACCCGGCAACCAATTCACCAGCAGCGGAAACCGGTACTCCACCGCCTGCATCTCCCGCGCGCCCCATGCCGACAGCCGCAAGATCACCGGCCCGCTTAGGCCGGTGTGCGTCACGAGCAACGCCCCGTGTTCGTGCAACCCGACGGCACTCACTTCCACCGGCTCGACAGCGATGCCGGCCAGTTCACGCAGCCACGGCAACTCGATATGGAAGGTGAACAACGACGGCACCGGTGGTTCCAGCGAGTGCCCCAACGCCACCGCCAGCGCTCCACCGGCTTCTGTCCGGCACCCACCCGTCGCCAACAGCACGCGGTCGCATCCAATCACGTCCCCGGTAGTGCAGGTCACGCGAAAGCCTCGCTGAATCTCTTTCACGCCGCAGGCCGTCCGCAACTTCACCCCGGCAGCCTTGGCGCTGTTGATGAGACAATCGACGATGGTCTGAGAAGAATCGGTGACGGGAAACATCCGGCCATCCGGCTCGGTCTTCAGTTCCACGCCGCGTCGGGCGAACCATTCGACGGTGTCCCGCGCCGAGAAGCGCTGGAGCAATCCGATCAACTCGCGTTCGCCACGCGGATAGCGGCGGGCAAACTCACGGGGATCGAACAACGCGTGCGTCACGTTGCACCGTCCGCCGCCCGAGATGCGCACCTTGCCGAGAAATTCCCGGGTTTTTTCGAGAATCGTCACTTCCGCCCCGGCTTCTGCGGCAGTGATTGCAGCAAAGAAGCCGGCCGCACCGCCGCCCACGACGATGATGCGCGGACTCACCCCCTCACCCTAACCCTCTCCCCCAAGGGGAGAGGGGATTTGGTGTCGAGTTCCCTCGCCCCGCTTGCGGGGAGAGGGTCAGGGTGAGGGGCCGTGGCCACCTCATCCACCCGAAAGCTCCTGGCCCCGCTTTGCCGCGGCGGCGATGGCATCGCGGAAGATCTCCATCAATTTCCGGTCGCTCATTACCTTGAGTGCAACCTCGGTCGTGCCGCCGGGGGATGTGACTTTCTTCCGGAGAACATCCGGTGGTTCGCCGCTCTCGACGAGCAACCGGGCCGCGCCGAAGATCGTTTGCAGCGTAAGCTGCTTCGCCATCTCCTCGCTCATCCCCTGTTCCCTGCCGGCCGCGATCATCGCCTCGGCGACGCGGAAAATGTAGGCCGGGCCGCTGCCGCTGAGGGCGGTGACGGCATCCATCAACTTCTCTTCCGTCCGCACGACGATTCCGACCGCGCCGAGAATGGTTTCCGCGGTCTGCAGGTCGTCATCCGTCGCGAACGCGCCTTTGCAGATGCCGGCCGCGCCGGCGCCGACGAGTGCCGGTGTGTTCGGCATCACGCGAACGACACGCGGCTGACCGCCGAGTTCGCGTTCGATCCGCGAAGTCGTGACTCCGGCAAGGATGCTCAAGAAAAGAGATTCGGGATGTGAGCCAAGCGATGACAGTGCCGCAGTGAATTGCTGCGGTTTGACGGCGAGGATGACAACATCGGCTTGGCCGGTGCCCGTGCGGATGCCGAACGTCTGCCGGAGATAATCGAGCCGGTCCGCCCGGACATCGTGGGCGATGATTTGTTGTGGCGTCACTGTTTTCGCGGCGAGCAAGCCGCGAATCAGCGCCTCACCCATGTTGCCGGCGCCGATGAAGGCGATGGTCTTATTCTGTAGGCTCATTCCGTTTTCGTTCTCCAAAAATTCCGGTACCAATCCGCACCATCGTGGCGCCTTCCTCGACGGCGACCTCGTAGTCGTGCGTCATCCCCATCGACAACTCCGGCAGGCCGTGCGCATCGCGCAGTTCGCGCAGCTTGCGGAAGAACGGGCGTGCATCCTTGCCGGCAGGCGGGATGGTCATCAAGCCGCGGACCTCGACGCGCGGGAGTTTGTTCATCTCGGCCAACGCGGCCGGTAGGTCCTCGGGTTTCATGCCGAACTTGCTGCCTTCGCCGGAGACGTTGATCTCCAGCAAGACCGGCATGGTCTTGCCGAGCCGGTCGGCCCATTTGTTGATCTCGGCGGCGAGTTTCACGCTGTCCACCGAGTGGATCATCTCAAACAACTCCACCGCGTCGCGCACCTTGTTCGTCTGCAAGTGGCCGATGAAATGCCACCGGGCACGGCTCGACACGAGCGCGATTTTGGCCTTGGCCTCCTGCACTTTGCTCTCCCCACAAATCGTCACCCCGGCATCCAACGCCTCCGCGATGCGCTCGGGCTCAACCGTCTTCGTCACGGCAATTAGCGTGACGCGGTCGCCGAGCTTGGCGCGGATGCGGTCGATGTTCGCGGCGATGTCGGACATAGCGCGGATTGTATTCGGAATGGCGAATGAATACAATCGGGCCATGCGCTTGGGAAATTTTGAGCTGCGCGAACGTGTCGGCCGGGGCGGGATGAGCGAGGTGTACCGGGCGTGGGACGAGACGTTGAACCGGGAAGTCGCGGTGAAGGTGTTGCGGCCCGGCACGGCCAACGGGGATGAGTTTCTCCGGGAAGCCCGGGCGGCGGCGGCGATCAGCCATCCGCACATCACGCAAATTCATCTGGTCAGCGAGGATGCCGGCCAGCATTTCATCGTGATGGAATTGCTGCGGGGCCGGACGTTGCGGGAGATCATCGACACCACCGGCCCGCTCGACGAAGAGACCGCGTTGCAGATCGGCATCGATGTAGCCGAGGCGCTACGCGCGGCCTACCGGGCGCAGATGATCCACGGCGACATCAAGCCGGCGAATATTTTTGTCACCGAGGAGGAAGGCGCGAAGGTGCTCGATTTCGGGCTGGCGAAACTGGCGAACGTCGAGGTGCCGCTAGAAGGCGAAGTGTGGGGCTCGCCGCATTACGTCTCGCCCGAACGCGCCGGGCGGCAGGCGGAGGATTTTCGCAGCGACGTGTACAGCCTCGGCGCGACGCTGTTCCACGCGCTGACGGGCCGGCCGCCGTTTGAAGCCGGTGACATCGGCGAACTGGCTGCAAGACGGTTGCAGGAGAAACCGCCGGGCGCGCGCGCTCTGCGACCGGAGTTGACGGTGAAGACGGAGCAGTTGATCGACAAGATGCTCAACAAGAGTCCCCTGCTCCGTTACCGGGATTACGACGCGGTGCTGGCGCACTTGAAAGAAGCCAAGACCGAAGCCACCGCCCGCCGGCTCGGGATGACGGTGCAAGCCGCCGCCGCGCAAGCCGCGCAGCGCGCCAAACGCCGGCAGGTGTTGGTGGTGGCGGCCGGGTTTGTCGTGATCTTGGCTGCGTTCGCGATCTGGCTGGGGCTCGGTCACTGGGGCGAGACGCGAAAGGTGGAGTTCGTCTGCATCGCGCCCAAGGCCCGGGAGGTTTTTCTCGGGGGCGAGTTCAATAATTGGAGCAAGACCGCCACGCCGATGAGCCGCGCGACGGATGGCAAGTGGCGAACGGCGCTGCAACTCAAGCCGGGCCGGTACCCGTACAAGTACATCGTCGACGGCGTCTGGCAGCCGGACCCCGCGAATCCCGACCGGGTGAAGGACGGCTTCGACAGTTTCAACTCTGTGAAGACGGTTCATGAGTAACTTCGATTCCCGGTACGAGGAGTTCTTCGCGTGCTTCAACCGGCAGGAATACTTTGAGGCGCATGAGGTTCTGGAAGGGTTGTGGCTGGAGACGCGGGATGAACGACGGGATTTCTATAAAGGCCTGATTCAAGCCGCCGCGGCGTTGCTGAAGTACCGACAGGGAAAACCGGAGCCGGCAGGCCGTCTCGCCCGGCGCGCTTCGGCGCTCTTGCAACCGTATGCCCCGGTATGCGAAGGCTTGGACGTGCGCGCGGTGGTGCGGTTGCTGGAAGCGGTGCCGGCTGCAGTTCCGCCGCTGCCCCGGTTGGATTTAGAAAAACAATGAGACTGATTCAAGTGCTGTGCATGGTGTTGACCGAGTTGAGTGTCGGCAGTTTGCTGCTGACGGCCCTCCTGCCGACGCGCGAGATCCGGTCGAGCTTCTTCACATTCAACAGCCTGCTCGCCGCCATCTTCGCGGCGCTCGCGCTGGCGTTGACGAAGACGTTGCTGGCCGCCGCGTGGTGGGATGTCCGGTATCTCGGCCTCACCGTCATCGGCGCGACGGCGGCATGGGGTTGTTTCCGGTTGGAGAAAATGGATCTTGGCCGGCTGATCATGATCGTCTCTGGCCTTGCCGGCTTGGTGCTCGGGGTGTTGCCGCTCGCGGCTAACGCGCTCGCGGCCCGGCAATTTCGCTCGGACGCGACTTGGTTCTTCGACGTGAGCGTGATGCTCGGGACGTTGCTGCTGGGCGCAACGCACATCGGGATGATCCTCGGTCATTGGTATCTGCTGATGCGGCGTTTGTCCTTCGAGTACCTGCTGCGCTTCTCGCAGCTCGTGCTGGGCGCGGCGATTGCGCGCGGGGCATGGCTGCTGTTCACGTTGGCGACGATGAAGAATTTTGACCCGCTGCTCTCCGCGAATTTCATCCCGCCGTTGTGGTCACCGGATGGCGCACTGTTCTTCATGCTGATGCGCCTCCTGTGGGGCGTCATCCTCCCGGTCGTCCTCGCTGTGCTCGTGCTGCGGTGCGTCGCCGTCAAACACAACCAAGCCGCCACCGGGATGCTCTACGTGTGCGAAATCAGCGTGCTCTTCGGCGAGTTGTTCGCTGCCTATTTGCTGATTTGACGTCCTTGCACCGCCGGTAAGCTTCGTGTTATGGTGCGCCGCTCAAAATTAATCGTCGGGACGTAGCGCAGCCTGGTAGCGCACTTGCATGGGGTGCAAGGGGTCGCGAGTTCGAATCTCGCCGTCCCGACCAATTTCCAACAACATCATGGATCCACTTCTCCAACTCCTCGAAGAACACGCGCTCCGCACGCCGGCCGACCTCGCCAAGATGCTCAACCTTCCCTGCGCGGAGGTCGAGCGTCGCATCAAGCAGTATGAGGACGACAAAGTCATTCTCGGTTACAAGGCCGTCATCAACGACGACAAGGTCGACACCGATCTGGTGAAGGCCGTCATCGAAGTGAAGATCCAGCCGGAACGCGAGGGCGGGTTTGACCGGATCGCGAAGCGCATCGCGAAATTCGACGAGGTGACCAGCTTGTTCCTGATGTCGGGTGGCTATGACTTGCTTATCTTTGTGGAAGGCCACAGCCTCCGGCAGGTCGCCCAGTTTGTCGCCGAGAAACTCGCCACCCTCGAAGGCGTCACCAGCACCGCCACGCATTTCATGCTCAAGACCTACAAGGAGCAAGGCGTCCTGATGGAAGGCGGCGAGGAGTTCGAGCGCCTGAAGGTCAGTCCGTAGGCTGCGGCGTTGCAATCCGGGAATCTGCTGGTAGACTGCCCGCCCATGTCCCAGCAGCCGACAACCAAGCGCGATTTCGTCGCCGACCACGTGCGGACCATTCCGCGGTCGGGCATTCGCGACTTCTTCGACATCGTCCAGTCCATGGACAACGTCGTGTCGCTCGGCATTGGCGAGCCGGGGTTTGTGACGCCCTGGCATATCCGGGAGGCGGCCATCTTCGCGTTGGAGAAAGGCAAGACCGGGTACACTTCCAATTTTGGCCTGCTCAAGCTGCGCCGGTCCATCAGCCGGTATGTCGCGGAGAATTTTCGCGTCGAATACGATCCCAACTCGGAAATTCTCGTGACGGTCGGCGTCAGCGAAGCGCTCGACATCGCGTTGCGGGCCGTCATCAATCCCGGCGATGAAATCCTGTATCACGAGCCGTGCTATGTCTCCTATCAGCCTAGCGTGACCTTGGCGCACGGTATACCGCGCGCGATCCGGACCCGGGCCGAGAATAACTTTGCATTGTGCGCCGAGGATGTGGCCGCCGCCGTCACGCCGCGGACGAAGGCGCTAATGCTGAACTTCCCGACCAACCCGACCGGCGCCACCATGACCCGGGAGGAGCTGGAGAAGCTCGCGCGTGTTTGCGTCGAAAACGATTTGCTGGTGCTGTCAGACGAGATTTACAGCGAGCTGACCTTCTCCGGTAAGCATCACTCCATCGCCGCATTGCCGGGAATGCGCGAGCGGACGATTTTCCTGCACGGGTTCTCGAAGGCGTTTGCAATGACCGGGTTCCGCATCGGCTACGCCTGCGCGCCGGCCGGCCTGATCGAAGGCATGTTGCGGGTGCATCAGTATTCGATGCTCTGCGCGTCCATCATCGCCCAGGAAGCCGCCATCGAGGCGCTCGACCACGGCCGCGCCGACATGGAGATGATGCGGGAACAATACCGGCTGCGGCGCAACTTCATCGTGAAATCGTTCAACGAGATGGGCCTCAAGTGCCATTTGCCGGTCGGCTCGTTCTATTCGTTCCCGGCCATCCGCAGCACCGGCCTCACGTCGCGCGAGTTCTCGGTGCAGTTGCTCGAACAGGAACGCGTCGCGTGCGTGCCCGGCAATGCGTTCGGCCCGGGCGGCGAAGGCCACGTGCGCGCCAGCTTCTGCTCCACGATGAGCGACATCGAGAAAGCGGTCGAACGCATCGGCCGCTTCGTGCAGAAACGGAACCGGTAGCCCGGCTTCGTCAGGTAACTCAGCTATGAAACAAATCAACATCGGCCTCATCGGCGCCGGCATCGTCGGCGGCGGCGTCGTGAAGAACCTCACCCGCAACTCCGATCTCATCGCCGAACGCCTCGGCATCCGGCTCAATCTGAAATGGGTTTGCGACAAGGACGAGTCGAAGACGAAAGGCTTACCGGTCCCCGCCAGCGTGATCACCCCGGACGCGCAGCGCGTGCTCGGCGACCCGGACACGCACGTCATCATCGAGCTTGTCGGTGGCACCGGCTTCGCGAAGACGGTCATCCTCGACGCGCTGAGCCGCGGCAAGGTGGTCGTCACGGCGAACAAGGCGTTGCTCGCGCATCACGGCGAAGAAATCTTCGCAGCCGCGACCAAGCACAACACCAACATTTTCTACGAGGCCAGCGTCTGCGGTGGCATCCCGATCATCAAGGCGCTCCGCGAAGGTTTCGTCGCGAACCACTTCCCGCTCATCTACGGCATCGTCAACGGCACCTGCAATTACATCCTCAGCCGCATGACCGCCGAGGGGAAGGATTTCAACGACGTCCTCGCCGAGGCGCAGAAACTCGGTTACGCCGAGGCCGATCCGACGCTCGACATCGAGGGCGGCGACAGCGCGCACAAGGCGACCATCCTCGCCTCGCTCGCGCACGGATTCTGGACCGGCTACGACAACACGTACGTCGAGGGCATCAAACACGTCTCGCAGTTCGACATCCAGATCGCTCGGGAACTTGGCTACACCATCAAGCTCCTCGCCATCATCAAGGGCGGCGATGCCCAGCCGGTCGAGGTGCGCGTCCACCCCACACTGATTCCGCACAGCCACGTCCTAGCCAGCGTCAACGGCGTCTTCAACGCCGTGGCCGTCCGCGGCGATGTGGTCGGCGACACGATGTTCTACGGGCGCGGGGCCGGGGCTGATGCAACCAGCAGCGCAGTGATCTCCGACTTGGCCGACGCGGCGTTGAACTACAAATTCGGCAGCATCCAGCGCGTACCGGCGTTTGTCGCCCACCGGCTCAATGCCCGGTTGCGGACGATCGATGAAGTCGAGTCCCGGTACTATCTCCGCCTCACCGTCGCTGACGAATCCGGTGTGATTGCGAAGGTCGCCACCGTCTTGGCCGAAGCCGGTATCAGCATCGCCTCCGTCCTGCAACGCGAGGCCCCGGAGCCGAAAGCGCCCAATAGCGTCCCCCTCATCTTCATGCTCCACACCGCCAAGGATGCCGCCGTCCGCAGCGCCGTGGAGAAGATCGACCGCCTACCGGTCATCAAGCAAAAGACCGTCGTCATTCGCGTGGAGAGTTTCGAATAATGAGCAACTGGCGTGGTGTGATTGAGGAGTACCGGCGGTTTTTGCCGGTGACGGAGAAGACGTGCGTCATTTCTTTGAAGGAAGGCGGTACGCCGCTGATCCGCGCGCAGAATCTGGAGCGGCATCTCGACGGCGATTTCCAGCTCTGGCTGAAGTATGAAGGACTGAACCCGACCGCGTCGTTCAAGGATCGCGGGATGACGATGGCGGTGACGCTGGCCGTCGCGCGCGGCGCGAAGGCGGTCATCTGTGCGAGCACCGGCAACACTTCCAGCAGCGCGGCGGCGTACGCGGCGCGGGCCGGTATCCAGTGCGTCGTGCTGTTGCCCGCCGGCAAGATTGCCAAGGGCAAGCTGGCGCAGGCGTTGATGTACGGCGCGAAAGTTGTCTCGATCAATGGCAACTTCGACGACGCGCTCCGCATCACCCGCGAAATCGGCGAGCGCACCAGCATCGCCATTGTGAACTCCATCAACCCCGACCGGATCGAGGGGCAGAAGACGGCGTCATTCGAGATTTGCGACGTGCTGGGCAAGGCGCCGGATTATCACGTGTTGCCGGTCGGCAACGCCGGCAACATCACGGCGTACTGGAAAGGCTACCGGGAATACAATCGCGGCCTGCCGAAGATGTGCGGGTTCCAGGCGGAAGGCGCAGCGCCCATTGTGCG
>OMJI01000115.1 GCA_900299315.1 Verrucomicrobiota bacterium
CGGGACTGGCGCCGGCGACCAGCCGGTACCAAGCGGCCCGCTCGGCGAGCGGGCCCTACCAGTTAGCGCCGCGCCCCCTGCCCTGCCCGCCGCCGGCTTCCTTCCGTATTATAAACTTGCTTAATTGTCATAATTAGTGTAGTAATTAACCAATGCAGCCGTTCCCCTCATTCGCGCCACCCCGGCGCGGCCGGCCGCCCGGCCGCGAACAGGCCGTCGTCGACGGCCTGAAACGGCGGATCTTTGCGCAGCACCTGGCGCCGGGCGACCGTCTGCCGCTGCGGACGGCCATCGAGCGGGAGTTCAACGCCGCGCCCAACACCGTCCAGCGCGCCATGGCACGGCTGGCGCGCGAGGGGTTCATCACCGCCCGCGGCAAACGCGGCACGTTCGTCGCCCCACGCCCGCCCCACCTCCATCGCATCGGCCTGGTCTGGAGCTCGGACCCGACACCGAAGGGCGGACGGGTGCAGGACCGGTTTTCCCCATTTCTCTACCAGGAATCTCTGAAGCTCTCGAAAGGTGCCGCGTTCGATCTCGTCCACTACATGGGCGTGGACGGCCACACCGACCGCGAGGGGGCGCGTCGTCTGCTCCACGATGTCCAGAGCCAGGTGCTCGCCGGGTTGGTGTTCGACGCGCCGACGGCGCTCTACCGGTCGCCGTTCTACGAGATTCTCGATACACCGCATCTGCCGTGCGTGCTGCTCAATCACGATTTCAATCATCGCCGGGCGATTCACGTGGCGATGAGCCCGTTGGAGGTCATTGACCGCGCGCTCGATCATCTCCAGGCGCAGGGAGGGCGGCGGGTCGCCCTGCTGACCGCCGGAACACCGGCCGGATCGAGCGAGCATTTCACGCGGGGCGTCGCCGCGCGCGGGCTCGAGACGCGCCCGTTCTGGATCCAGGGTGTGCCGCCGGGCGCCGCGCCGTGCGCCCGCAACTCCATGCACCTGCTCATGCGCGCGACTGACGCGCCCGACTCGCTGGTCATCACCGACGACAGCCTGGTCGAGCACGCGACCGCGGGACTGGCGGACGGCGGCGCGGGCGGGCTGACGGTCGGCAGCACCGGGACGATTGGCGGCAACGGCACGATCAGCGGCAACGTCATCCTCAATGGCGGCACTGTGGCGCCCGGCGCCAGCGCCGGCACGCTCACGCTCGGCGCGCTCGCGGTCAACGGTTCCGCGACGTATCAATGGGAAATCGGCCCCGGCACGGCGTACGACAGCGTCACCATTACCAATGCAGGCGATAGCCTGACGTTTGATTCGAGCCTGAAGACGTTGCAGTTGGTCGACCTGGGCGGCAGCGCGTGGACCAACGACACGTTTGTGTTGTTCCGGTACTCGAGCACGCTCAACGACAACGCGGCGTTCATCGCCAACGCGACCAACTGGACGTTCAGCTTTGTCGGCTCCCGCTGGACCAACGCCAATGCCCGGGTCTTTGTGGACACCACCAACAACTACATCGAGCTGACCGGCGTCGGCTTGATCCCCGAACCGAGCACGATCTTCCTCTTGGGCTCGGGTTTCGCGACGCTCTACTGGGCGTGGCGGCGGCGGCGGGGAAGTCGTGGAGGAACTTGTGAATAAGGTTAGCCCAATGGTAGGGACGGCTCTCCGAGCCGTCCGTGGTGTCGTCGTGGAGCCGGCGGGTGCTGACCCGGCGGACGGCTCGGAGAGCCGTCCCTACCGGGCGCGCCACACGCTTCCGTTTCACCGCAACATAGCCTTCACCCTGATCGAGCTCCTCGTGGTGATCGCGATCATCTGCCTGCTGGCGGCGTTGTTGTTGCCGGCGCTGAAGACGGCGCGGGCGGCGGCGCAGCGGACCGCCTGTTTGAGCCATCTCCGCCAGATCGGCGTGGTGATGATGTCGTACGTGGGCGACTACAACGACGCGCTGCCCGACCGGTGGTTCCCGGTGGGTGACCCGCGGCAATGCCAGATGCAGTTCGCCCCGTCGTTCCCGGCGCTGCAAACGTATGCGACCGCGAAAGTGTTCCGCTGTCCCACCGGCAAGGAAGCCGCCGGCCCACGGTACGGTCAGCCCAATTACTTTTTCCCGACGGGCTACTACATCTATTCGGGCGGGGGCGCCTCCGCGCTGGGGATCACCGACGGTTGCCCGGACAAGGACTGGTATGGGGGGACCCTGGTGATTCATTATCTCGGCCATATCCGGCTGCGATTGGCCAATATCGCGTGGGCGGAACGCTATCCCATGGTGTTCGATTTCGTCTACGAAGGCTCGGGCAACTACGGCACGGGGACCCCACCGCTCGGCGCGTTCCTGGCGAACCATGATTCCAGCAGGGGCTGGGACGGCATGAACATCGTCCACCTCGATGGCCATGCCGCCTGGCGCTCCGGCAACCTGAGTCGGAACGCTCTCGGGGCGGCCGGTGACATCGCGAACTACGAGGGCTACCAGACGCAGGGCTCCTCCTGGGGCTGGGTCTGGCATCCGCAGCTCAGTTGCAAGCGCAACTATAATGACTGTGGCTGGATCAAGAACGACGGCACCAACCCCGGACTCTATCAAGTCCCGCCGTGGTACAGCTTCTGAGCCGAGGAGGCAGATGACAGAGATCGGCCCCCGGCCCAGGTTGGGAGCCTTCGAGGAGGTGCGGCAAGCGGACCTGCGGGCGACGACCTTGGAGGGGTCTTGACACCCGTGCCTGTGATGCTAGTCTATATGCATATTTGATGGAGGCTTGCATGCATCGGACCAGTCTCATGTTGCCGCGGGATCTCAAGGCCCGGGCGGAACGGGCGTCGCGCCATCTCGGGATGTCGCTCGGGGAGTTGATCCGGGTCTCGCTCGAGGAGGAACTCGCCAAACACGAGAGCGCGGAGACCGACGCGTTGTTTGCGGACCGGGTGGTCTACCGCGGCGCCGCCCCCCCGACCCTGGCACGTGA
>OMJI01000116.1 GCA_900299315.1 Verrucomicrobiota bacterium
AGTGCGCCGACGAGGAAAAGAATATTCAAGGCCAACGCGAGGTCGGCCACGACACCGGCAAACATGTAGTACACCACCATGAACACCACGACCGCGACCGCACCGATCAACGCGGCTTTCACGCCGCTGTTGATCGAGTCGCGCCCGAGCGACGGATCAACGCCGCGCTCTTCGAGGATGCGCACCGGAGCTTCGAGCGGATTCTCCAGCACGTTGGCGAGCTCCTGTGCCTCGACGCGCGTGAAGCTGCCGGAAATCTGCGCCTTGCCGCCGGTAATGGCTTCGTTGATGACCGGCGCGGAGTACAACTCACCGTCGAGTACGATCGCCAGGAGCCGGCCGACGTTGGCGCCGGTGATCTTGCCGAACGCGTCGGCGCCTTCCTTGTTGAATTCCATCGAGACGTAGGGCCGACCGATTTCGTCGAACTGCATATAGGCGCGGGAGACGGATTTGCCAGTAAGCTCCGGCTTCACCCGCACGAAGAACGTGCGCTGAACGACCCGGCCTTCCCGGGTTTTCTGCTGCTCGGTAAGTTTCTGGTAGCCGACCGGCGGGACGAAGCCGGGATCGCTCTGCTCTTCACGGAGCAAATCTTCATTGCGGGGATGGACGAGACGGAACTCGAGGTAGGCCGTGCGCTGCAAGGTCCGGCGGGCTTCCTCGCGCTTGTCCTGCGAAAGGCCGGGAATCTGGACGACGATCCGGTCGCCGCCTTCGAGCTGGATCACCGGCTCGCTGACGCCAAACCGGTCGACGCGTTTGCGAATGATCTCGACGGCCTGCTGCCGGGCGTGGGCGCGCCCTTCGGTGTCGATCTTCGTGAGATCGAGCTGGAGTTTGAACTCGGTACCACCTTTGAGGTCGAGGCCGAGATTGATCCCGTTCTTCGCGATCATGTACACCGACGCGAGCACGGCGACGAGGACGACAATCCACTTCCAAGCAGGGGTATTCATCGCAAGTCCTTACTTCTTCTCTTCGTTCGGCTCATCCGCCTTCTTGATCACGGAAGTCAGCGCGCTCTTGGCGATTTCGACTTTCACGTTGTCGGCGATTTTCACGGTGAGGGTCTTCTCCTTCACGTTCGTGACGATGCCGTAAATGCCGCCGCTGGTAAGGATCTGGTCGCCGGTCTTCACGTTGTTGAGCATGTTTTCCTGCTCCTTGCGCTGCTTCGACTGCGGGCGAATGAGGAGGAAGTAGAACATGACGCCGAGGATCACGAACATCCCGATCATCTGCATCATCTGCGCTTTCGGATTCACTTCCTGCCCCGCCGGGGGCGGTGCCATGGCGATTAGATTCCACACATTCATTGGTCGTCTGCTTTCTCCTGATAATTGGCTACAAACTCTCGGCGAAACTCTTCAAACTCGCCCTGCCGGATGGCTACCCGGACGCGGCGCATCAAATTCACGTACATGTGCAGGTTGTGGATCGTCACCAACCGCAGGCCAAGGATTTCATTGGCCCACACGAGGTGCCGGATGTACGCCCGGCTGAACTGCCGGCATGCGGCGCATTCACATCCCTCCTCCAGCGACGCGAAATCCTCGCGGTACCGGGCGTTCTTGATCGCATACGTCCCCCGGTCGGTGAACACGGTTCCATTCCGTGCCACGCGGGTCGGCAACACGCAATCGAACATATCCACCCCGCGGGCGATCATCTCCACCAACTGCGGCGGCGTCCCGACGCCCATCACATACCGCGGCCGATCCGCCGGCAAGTGCGGCACGCTGGCTTCCACCTGCGAAATCATCTCCGGGAACGGTTCGCCAACGCTCACGCCGCCGACCGCATACCCGTCAAAATCCAGCGCCACCAGCTCGCGCGCGCACTGCTCGCGCACGTCGGCGTACACGCCACCCTGCACAATTCCAAAGAGCAAATTGCCGTTATTTTGCTTCAATTCCCGGCAACGGGCCGCCCACTGTAGGGTCAGCGCCACACTCCGGCAAGCGTATTCTCGGTCGCAGGGATAGGGCGGACATTCATCAAAAACCATCGCAATATCGCTGCCCAACACCGCCTGCGTCTCCATCGCCTCGCGCGGCCCAAGGAAGAAGGTCTTGCCGTCCACATGCGACTGAAACTCGACGCCGTCCGGCTTGATCTTCCGCAACTTTGCCAACGAGAAAACCTGAAACCCGCCGCTGTCTGTCAGGATTGGCCCGTCCCAACCCATGAACTTGTGCAGCCCCCCGCCCTTCGAGACCACTTCCAACCCCGGTCGGACCATCAAGTGGTACGTGTTGCCCAAAATGATCTGAGCGCCCAACGTCCGCAACTCGTCCGGCGCCATGCACTTCACCGTCCCCTGCGTCCCCACCGGCATAAATACCGGTGTCTCGATCACCCCGTGCGGCGTGCGTAACCGTCCCGCCCGGGCTTGGTTGCGCGGGTCTTTTTGTTGTAGCTCGAATGCGCCTGACATTGATCGCAGGCTAAAGGAAATCCCGTCGCCAACGCAAGAACATCGGCCGCAAGTTTTTCGGGAAAATGCCGATAAGTAGGTAGGCATGACCGAACTCGAGCGCTACCAATCTATCGTCCAGTATGCCGTTGAGGGTATCTTCCAGTCCACGCCGGATGGTCGTTACCTGCTCGTCAACCCCGCGCTCGCCCGGATGTACGGCTACGAATCTCCGGTCGAGATGCTCGCTGAGGTGACTGACATCTCGAAGTCCGTGTACGTCGACCCTACCGTCCGCGATAATTTCAAGCAGTTGATGGAATCTGAAGGCAAGGTCACCGGCCTCGAATACCAAGTCCGCCGAAAAGACGGCACGACCATCTGGATTTCCGAACACGCCCGGGCTGTCCGCAACGAAGCCGGTCAGGTCATCTACTACGAAGGCTTCGTCGAGGACATCACCCACCGCAAGCGAATCGAGGATCAACTCCGCCAGTCGCAGAAGATGGACGCCGTTGGCCGCCTCGCCGGTGGCGTCGCCCACGATTTCAACAACATCCTCACCGCCATTCTCGGGTATGCCGAGCTGCTTCATCGCGACGCGACGGATGAACTCACTCGCAGCCGCGCCGCCGAAGTCCGCCGCAACACCGAACGCGCCGCGGCGCTCTGCCGTCAACTGCTTGTCTTCAGCCGCAAACAAGCGCTCCAGCCCAAGCTCGTCAATCCGAACGCCGTCGTGGCGGACATGGAGAAGATGCTCCAGGGGTTGATCGGTGAGAACATCAAGCTCGTCACCCATTGCGCAGCGGACCTGCAACACACCAAGGCCGACCCCAGCCAGCTCGAACAAGTCATCCTGAACCTGGCCGTCAACGCCCGCGACGCGATGCCGGCCGGGGGCACGTTGACGATTGAAACTCAGAACGTCCGGCTCACCCACGCCGACGTTGCCCGGTATCCGGAATTACCGGCCGGTGATTACATCCTGCTCGCCATGTCGGATACCGGCCACGGAATGTCCGCGGCCGTGAAAGCGCGCATCTTCGAACCGTTCTTCACCACCAAGCCGGCTGGTAAAGGCACCGGCCTGGGGCTGGCGACGTGTTACGGAATCATCAAGCAAAGCAACGGTCACATCGCCGTCTACAGCGAAGAACACGTCGGCACCACCTTCAAAGTTTACCTCCCCGGCGTCCTTGCCGACGCCACTGCACTGCCCGCACCCAAGCCGACTCCCAAGCCCAAACGCGGCACGGAAACGATACTACTGGCGGAGGACGAGCCGGCCATCCGCGAGATCGCGGCGACCACGTTGCGCGAACTCGGCTACTTCGTCATCGAGGCGGCCGATGGACGCGAAGCGATGAACCTCGCCCAGCAACGCGGCTGCAAAGACATCGACCTCCTCTTGACCGACGTCGTGATGCCGGAGATGGGCGGCAAGGAACTCGCCTACTGGCTCCGCGCCGTCTCGCCCCGCACGCGCGTCCTCTTCACCAGCGGCTACACCGACAAGAGCGTGATCCGCAGCGGCGTCCTCAACCCCGGCACCCGCTTCCTCCAAAAACCTTTCCCCCTCACCACCCTCGCCCAAGAAGTCCGGCTCACACTGGACAACTAACGCTTCAGTACCGGGCAAAGATACTCACCGGTGTGTGAGCCGGGGGTTTGCGCGATTTGCTCGGGGGTTCCCTCGGCGACAATCTTCCCGCCGGCGGTGCCGCCTTCGGGGCCGAGGTCGATGACCCAGTCGGCGCTCTTCACGACATCGAGGTTGTGTTCGATGATGAGGACCGTGTTACCGGCATCGCGGAGTTTGTTGAGGACTTCGAGGAGCTTGGCGATGTCGGCGAAGTGGAGACCGCTCGTGGGCTCGTCGAGGATGTAGAGCGTGCGGCCGGTATCGCGCTTGGCGAGTTCACCGGCCAACTTCACCCGCTGGGCTTCGCCACCGGACAACGTCGTGGCTTGCTGGCCGATCTTGATGTAACCGAGACCGACGTCTTGGAGCGTCTGGAGAATGTCGCGGAGCTTCGGGACTGCGCGGAAGAATTCCTCGGCTTCGTCCACCGTCATGTCGAGCACGTCGGCGATGTTGCGACCTTTGTACGTGATCTCGAGCGTCTCCCGGCTGTAACGCCGACCGGCGCACTGCTCGCAGGTGACATAGACGTCCGGTAGGAAATGCATCTCGATTTTCAGGATGCCATCACCGCCGCAGGTTTCACAGCGGCCGCCCTTAACGTTGAAGCTGAAGCGACTGGCGGTGTACCCGCGAATGCGCGCGGCCGGTAGCCCCGCGAACAGAGTTCGGATCTGGTCGAAAGCCTTCGTGTAAGTCGCCGGGTTTGAGCGCGGCGTGCGGCCAATCGGCGATTGGTCGATGACAATGACTTTGTCGATTTCCTCGATGCCCTCGATTTTCTTGTGCGCGCCCGGTCGGTCCTTGGCCCGGTAGAACTTTCGGAACAGCGCCTTGCGGAGAATCTCATCCACGAGCGTGGACTTACCGGAGCCGCTCACGCCGGTGACGCACGTCAACAAGCCCAACGGAAACCGGACGTCAATGTTCTGCAGGTTGTTTTCCTTCGCACCCACGACGGTGAGCCAGCCGCGCTTGCCGGCAGGCCGGCGAGTCTTCGGAATGGGAATCTGCAACTCGCCGCGCAGATATTTGCCGGTCAGCGACCGGGGCGTATCGAGAATGGACGGGAGCGGACCGATGGCGACGATCTCGCCGCCGTGCAGCCCCGCGCCGGGGCCGAGGTCCACGATGTAGTCCGCAGCACGAATCGTGTCTTCATCGTGCTCGACGACAATGACGGTGTTGCCGATGTCGCGGAGGTTCTTGAGCGTGGCAAGCAGCCGGGCATTGTCGCGTTGATGGAGACCGATGCTCGGTTCGTCAAGCACATACAGGACACCGACCAACCCGGCACCGACTTGCGTCGCGAGCCGGATGCGTTGCGCTTCGCCACCGGAGAGCGTGTCGGATTGCCGGTCGAGCGTGAGGTAACCGAGGCCGACGTTGCGCAGGAACCCGAGCCGCGAGCGGATTTCCTTCAGAATCTCACCGGCAACCTTCTGCTCAAATTCGGAGAGGGGCAACTTCTCGAAAAACTCAATCGCCTCGGTGATGCTGAATCGAACGACGTCGATGACGGATTTGGCGCCGACGGTGACGGCGAGGCTTTCGGGGCGCAGCCGGGTGCCTTTGCAGTCCGGGCATTGCATCCCGACCATGTATTGCTGGAGCCGGGACTTGGTGAACTCACTGCCGGATTCTTCGTGGAGCCGTTCGAGGTTGGGGATGACGCCCTCAAACGCCTTGGTCATCTTGCGCCACGCGCCTTTGCGCCAGTAGGTGAACTCCAGTTCCTCTCCCCCGGAGCCGTAAAGGAGCACCTGTTGAACTTTCTCCGGCAACTTCTCGTAGGGGACTTCAAAGTCGACGTTGTAATGCTTCTGCAATCCGCGCAGCAGCATTTTGTAATACATCACGAGCCGCCGGCCGCCACGGCGCCACGCGACGATGGCACCGTCGTTGATGGATTTCTTTTTGTCGGGCACGAGCAGGTCGGGATCGAAAACGAGTTTGGTGCCGAGACCGAGACACGTCTTGCAGGCGCCGTAGGGCGAGTTGAACGAGAAATGCCGGGGTGTGAATTCGCCGTAGCTGATGCCGCAATCCGGGCAAGCGTTCTGGCTGCTGAAGAGTCGTTCCTGCCAAGGCGCGTCGTTCGCCGACCGATGGAGCGCCAAGACGATACCGTTGCCCCACTTCAAGGTCGTCTCGACGGAATCACCGAGCCGGGGCCGGCCTTTGGCCGCGATCACGAGCCGATCGACTACCAGCTCGATGTCGTGGTTCTTCTGCTTCTCGACCTTGACCGGCTCACTGACGTCGACGAGTTCGCCATCCACGCGGGCGCGGACGAAGCCTTCGGTCTTGATGCGGGCGAAGACGTCCCGGAATTCGCCTTTGCGACCTCGCACGAGCGGGGCGAGGAGTATGAGTTGCGTGCCCTCGCCGAGCGCGAGAATCTGGTCCACGATCTGGCTGGTTGTCTGCGAGGTGATCGGCTTACCGCACTTGTGGCAGTGGGGTTTGCCGATGTTGGCGAAGAGAAGCCGGAGGTACTCGTAAATCTCGGTCGTGGTGGCGATGGTGGAGCGCGGATTCGCGCCGCCGACGCGTTGCTGGATGGCGATGGCCGGGGAAAGTCCCTCGATGAAATCCACCTCAGGCTTCTGGAGTTGTTCCAAGAATTGACGCGCATAAACGGACAGGCTCTCGACGTATTTGCGCTGGCCCTCGGCGTAAATCGTGTCAAAGGCGAGGCTGGACTTGCCCGAACCGCTCAGGCCGGTGATGACAGTAAGCTGGTCGCGGGGGATGGTGAGCGAGAGGTTCTTGAGATTGTGCTCCCGCGCGCCGCCGATGCTGATGACTGATTTGGCCATTTTGATTGGCTCCCGAATCCGCCACCGTATCAGCTATTTGAATCATTCCCAGCGAAAACTGCCCGGCACCCCGTGGCATACCCCGTGCTCAAACTCCACCAGCGAGAGATCGCAACGAAAGGGAATGAGGGAATTATGGAAAGCAACGTCACCGCATTAGAGCGCGATATCATGAACCACCAAGACAAACAAGCGCAGCAGAACCAGCAACAGCTCCAAGCGTTGCACCAAAACCTGCGCACCGTCCGCCACGCGATCAACAACAACGTCGCCGTCATCATGGCCATGGCCGAGCTTAGCCAGCGCAACCCGGCCCAGTCGCAGAAACTTGCGCAGCTCTGCCTCGAAAAAGCTCCACAGATCGCCAGCGCAGTTGCCGGCTTCTCGGAACTCTTCGAGGGTACCATCAATTTGCAGGAGGAGTTGGAAACCCGCCTCCCGTCGCAAGCGCACTGACGGGACTGTGAGTGCCAATTGCGCCGGCATGACCGCCCAATCCCCATCATCCGAAATGAAGGATTTGGCGGAAGCCAACCGGCTCAAGACCGAGTTCATCGCAAACGTCACCCACGAGCTTCGCACCCCCGTCCACGCAATCGTCGGCTATACCGAACTTCTGACCGACGGCGTTTATGGCCCACTTAACGACGAGCAATCGGAAACGGTTGCCTTCATCCGCCAGACCGCGAACGATCTCCTCAGCCTCATCAACAATCTGCTCGACGTGGCCCGGATCGAAAGCGGTCGAGCGGACCTGATGCTCACCTCGTTTGACGTCCGCGATCTCATCGCGGATGTCTTTAATCAGCTCCGGCCGCTCGCTGAAAACAAACGCCTCGAGCTGCGATCCCGGGTGGCTGCGGCCGATCCCGTCATCCGGACTGACCGCGGCAAACTCAAGCAAGTCCTCGTCAACCTCGTCGGCAACGCCATCAAGTTCACGTCGACCGGCGCCATCACTATCGCCGTAGATCTTAGAGCCGGTCACGAAGTCGGCTTCCAATCTCAGCGTCCCCATATCGCCATCAAGGTGACCGACACGGGTTGCGGCATTCCGGCGGAAAAACTGCACAACCTTTTCCAGAAATTTTATCAAGTCGAGTCAGGTACAAATCGCAACCACGAGGGCAGCGGGCTGGGCCTCTATATCACCAAACACCTCATCGAGTTGCTGGCCGGCAAGATCGATATCCAGAGCACGCCGGGCAAAGGCACCACCTTTACTGTCGCCATCCCCGTCAACTACGAGGAACTGGCCGCCATCCATCGCCTTCGCCGATGCATCTCCACCCACCCCAACGCGGATAAACTGACCGATTCCCACCGGCTCGTCTTGGCCATCAGCGACAATCCCGATCTCGCCAAGATCCTAACCGATGCCCTCGGTGCTGCTGAATATAGCGTCACGGTTGTACCGGCGAGCAACATCGCAGCCGCCACTGCCCGCAAGCTGCAGCCGCTGGTCGTTCTCCTCGATGCTGAACGAGCCCCTCAGGATTTCTGGGCTGTGTTCCAGGAACTCAAGGCGGACCCAGCCACCAAGGATATTCCCACCATTTTTCTCGGCGCCAGCGACGCCAAGCAACTCGGCTCGTCCATTACCGTCAGTGCTTCCCTCAATCATCAGGACATCCTGCGTAGCATCCGCGCAAGCACCAGTACGGGCCACAAGAAGATCCTCGTAGTGGATGATGATGCCGGTTTCCGTGAAGTCCTTAAGTGCGCGCTTGGCGGCGAGGGCTACCAGATCGAGGAAGCCACGAATGGCCAAGACGTGATCGAGAAATTGAAGACCTCACGGCCTAATCTTTTGCTGTTGGATTTGAAGATGCCGGGGCTCGATGGCTGGGAAGTCGTTCACCATCTCGCCACGCACACTGAGTTCAATGAGTGTCACGTCCTCGTCTGCACCGGCGACACACTGGACGCAAACGAAACCGCGACCCTTTGCGCTCACACGGACGGCGTCATTCGCAAAGCGGAATTCAAAGTCCAAGCCGTCATCGACAAGGTCGCCGACGTACTGGAGGTACGCTAACATGCCCAAGCTCCTGCTCATCGAAGACAACGAACACATCCAACGCATCTTCTCCGAAAAATTCCGCCGGGAAGGATTCGACGTGACGACCGCCGGCGACGGCGAAGCCGGCGTCACGACTGCCAAGTCCGCCCGGCCGGATGCCATCCTCCTCGACATCATGCTCCCCAAGATGGACGGCTTCGAAGTCCTCAAACACTTCCAGCAAGACGCGCAGCTTCGCGCCACACCGGTCTTCATGCTCTCCAACCGCGCTTGGCCGGACGACGTCCAACAAGCCCTCTCCCTCGGCGCCCGGCAGTTCTATTCCAAGGGGTCCGCCTCGCTGCAAGAAATCGTCGGCCAAATCCGCAGCGAATGCGGCCTCAAGAAAATCTGCCTCGTCTCCAACAACATCGTCGCCGCGCAACCCATCGCCAAGGCCCTCGCCCATCCCCAAATCCTCTGTTCCCTGCAAACCGTCCCGGCCGAAGCCTGCTCCGCCACCGAACGCGGCGCACCCGATCTGATCATCCTCGACGGACGCCAACCCACCGGCGCGGCCGTCCTGCAACAACTCAAGTCATCCGCCATCTTGCGGTCGATCCCCATCATCGCCGTCACCGACCAACCCACCGCCTACCACCGGGCCGACGCGTGCGTCGCCATCGCCGCGATTCCCACCGGCTTGCGCGCCACCGTCCTCAACCGGCTCAACCTCGCCTGATTCCCGGCTGGCATCCCCTGTGCAGCGTGGTAACGTGCACCAATCGGAGGGCTGACGAATGGACATCATCTTCAAATGCACCGGCTGCGGGCAAGACCTCTCCATTGACTCCACCGGCGCCGGCCTCGAAGTCCACTGCCCCAAGTGCAACGCTGGCCTCCGCGTCCCCGAAGCCTCCACCGAATCCACCCCCCTCAAACAAACCGTCCCGCTGATGCCGTTCGAGCCGCCCACCCGCCCGGCCACTCCCACGCCTCCCCCACCTCCTCCCCCGGCCAAACAGCCCGAAGCTCCCCGCTCCCACTACAACTTAC
>OMJI01000117.1 GCA_900299315.1 Verrucomicrobiota bacterium
CCAGAGCACGAGACCTTGAAACCGGGTGCGCTCGCGTCCGACGACATACGACGCGACGGCGCCGCCAAAGCTCAGCCCGACCAAGCCCAGCCGCCGGGAGTTGATGCGTTTGTGGCGGGCGAGGAACTTGATGGCTTCGAGCGAATCGGCCAATTCCGACCGGAGTGTCAGGTCCTCGAAGTTACCGGCGCTGTCACCGGACCCACGGAAATCGAATCGGAGGCTGGCAATGCCCTTCTGGGCCAAAGTGCGGGAGAGTTTCACGAACATCCGGTGGGCTTCCACCTTCGTGCCGGTAAACCCGTGCAAGAGGAGCACCGCCGGTACGCGCTTGCGGCCGGCCGGCAGATGGAGCATGCCGACGATCTGCTGGCCGCGACATTCGAACGTGACCGGGGTCTCAAGCATGCGCGCGATAGTAGTGTAACTTTGCGGCTTTGCAATCTGCATTCACTCCGTTACCCTGCGCGCCCATGTCGATCATCGGCGATTACCACATGCACACCCCGCGCTGCAAACACGCGGATGGTCCGCTCGAAGCCTACGCGGAGCAGGCGATTCATCTCGGCTTGCGGGAGATCGGTTTTTCCGATCACAGCCCGCTGCCCAACGGCATGGGCGCCAATGTCCGCATGGACGAAGACGAGTTGGACGATTACGTGGCCGATGTGTTGAAGGTCCGCGAGGCGTACTGGGGCGACCTAGCGGTGCGGCTCGGTATCGAGTTGGATTTCGTGGAAGGCGTCGAGGAGTTCAACGCAAAGCTACTCGCGGCGTATCCGTGGGATTATGTGATCGGGTCCGTGCACTATCTCGACCCCGATTGTTGCTTCCCGTCCTGGCCGCGGAAGTACACCGGCGATGTCCACGCGCTCTACGCCAAGTACTTTGAGCAAATCCGCAAGATGGCGCGGAGCGGCCAGATCGACATCGTCGCGCACTTCGACGTGGCCAAACGCTGCGGCACGCCGCACGGCCCGGCCGAGGCCGATGACATCACCGCGACGCTGCAAGAGATTGCGCGGTGCGGGCTGACGATGGAGGTCAACACGTCCGGCTACCGGCATTCGGACCTACTGCACCGCGAGCCTTACCCCGGCCTCCCGACAGTCAAACAGGCAGTCGAACTCAACATCCCGTTGATGGTCAACTCCGACGCGCACACCCCCACCCATCTCTGCACGCAGTTCGCCGTCGTGGAAGCGCAACTCCGCAGTTTCGGCTGCCGTTCCCTCGTCCGGTTCGAAGGTCGCCGGCGAATCACGTACCCGCTTTAGCAGGCTTCGTGTCGCTCCGCCACGTGACGATGATGTAGAGGGCGACGCCCACGCAGATGGCGCTGTCGGCTATGTTGAATGCCGGCCAGTGATGACCGCGCCATTGGAAATCCAGAAAATCGATCACGGAGCTGACGCGGATTCGGTCGATAAAATTACCCACGATCCCGCCAAGGATCAGACCCAACGCTAAGCGGGCGAGTGGGCGCGCTAGCTGAAGCGTGTGGCGGAAGAAACAGAGAGCCACGACCGTCAGCACGGAGATACCGGCCAGCACCCAATTGAAGCCTTGGAACATGCCCCACGCAGCGCCGGTGTTGCGCCAGTGGACGAGATTGAACCAGCCGGGAATGACAGCGATGGATTCAGTTTCGCCGAGGTACCGGACGACGAGCAGTTTGGTCAGTTGATCGAGCGCCGTGATCGCCGCCGCGATGGTGACGACCCAAATCACAACTCACTCCTCGGAGTCGGACTCGTCGCCGTCGCCGTCGTCGGCGGATTCGGTGAACATCGGCCCCTGCCGCGGGACGTACCGGCGATCCTTTTCCATCGCCGACTGGCATTGGATGCAGCGGCGGGCGAACGGGACAGCTTCGAGGCGTTCCTTCACGATCAACTTCTCGCACATCTCGCAGACGCCGTAGGTACCGGCCTCGAGACGCTTGAGGGCTTCCTCGATTTCGTAGAGACCTTCCTGCTCGTTCGAGACGAGGCTGAGGGCAAACTCGCGGTCGAAATTATCCGTGCCGGCATCGGCCATGTGGAGGCTGTACCCGCTCAACTCACCGGACGCTTCCTTGTTGGAACGCTTCAGGTTGTCGCTCGCGAGGAAGTTCACGCCATCAATCAAATGGTCACGCAGGTCGAGCAGCAGCTTCTTGAACTTGGCGCTGTCTTCCTTGCTGAGCTTGAGTTTCCTTGGCTCGCGGATTTCCTCGATGACCGGCTCCGCAATAGGCGCCTTGACTGCCTTGGTCTTCGGGGTGGATTTAACTTTCTTGGCGACCGCTTTGGCGGGTGCCTTTGCTTTTTTGACCACTTTCTTTGCCTTCTTCATGGATTCCCAACGCCTTCAACACTCATGCTGCTCGTTCCGTCAACACGCTTCCACATCTCCCGCACAACTCCGGGTGCGTCGCGTGTGACCCAACATCCGTCTGCCACCGCCAACACCGGGGGCACTTCGCCCCGTCGGCCTTGGCCACTTCAACCTTCCAACCACTGCCTGTCGCCGGTCCCAGTTTGATCTGCGACACGATCAAAATCATCTCGAGCATCCGCTCGCCGAAGCCGCCCAACAACTCCCGGCTCGCCGCTGAGTCCGCGCCGATGGTCACCTGCGCTTCGAGCGACTTCCCGATCGCTCCGGCCTGCCGCGACTTTTCCAACTCCGCCGCGACGAGTGCCCGGACTTCGAGCAACTTCTGCCACCGGCCCCCCAAGCCGGTATCGCGCTGACCGGCGTCCACTTGCGGGAACGCGGCCAAGTGGATCGACTCCGTCTCCCGCTGCGGCAAATGCTGCCAGACTTCCTCCGCCGTGAACGGCATGATCGGCGCAATCAACTTCGCCAACGTCGCCGCGGTCCGCCACATCGCTGTCTGCGCCGACCGTCGTTCCGGCGAATTGGGCGCAAACGTGTACAGCAGGTCTTTGGTCACGTCAACGTAAAAGGACGAA
>OMJI01000118.1 GCA_900299315.1 Verrucomicrobiota bacterium
CCACTTGTAATGCTTCTCCCAACTCGCCCGGTCGGTGAGCAAATGCCCGTGATGTTCTGGGATGCTGCCCATGAATTTTTTCCGCAATACGATCACGCCATCGTGTTGCTGGACGAGTTCATGATCGTCCCGGTCTTCAATCACCTTCTCCGGGAATGCCGGGCAAAGTCCCACGCCCACCCCCGGCCCACCGGTGCACACATCCATCCCGAAAAACTGGTTCGTCTGCGTCGTGTCGTGTCCGCCCGTCACCCACGCCGGCAATCCCTGCGCGTGCCAGAGTTCAATCGTCTCTGGCCAGAACCCAAAATCACAGATCGGACTCCGGTCGCGTGGCCGGTAATGCATCGTGGCGAGAAACCGCTCGCCGTCGGTCATTGGTTTGTTCATGTCCACCCCAACTCGTAGCCGGCTTCGTACATCGCCACGACGTTCTCCGGCGGGCTAACCGCCTGGATGTTGTGGCAGGGGCCGAGGATGTAGCCGCCACCGGCCCCGAGGATTTGCAGGTTCTCCGCGACTTCCCGGCGCACGTCCGCCACGCTGCCGAACGGCAACGTGGTCTGGTTGTCCACCGCGCCGTGGAAAATCACCTTACTGCCGAAATCGCGTTTCAACCCCTCGCGATCCATACCGGGCAAGCGCCACTGGATGGGATTAAGGATGTCGATGCCCAGCTCGATCAAGTCCGGGATGATGTCGCGGATCGCGCCGTCGTCGTGATGGAACACGTACACACCGGCCGAGTGCGCGAGGTCGATGATCCGCTTCATGTGCGGGAAGAGGTAGCGCTTGATGTGCGCCTTCGACATCAGCAACGATTGCTGGCTGCCCAAGTCCTCCGCCACGTAGCTGAATGTCACGCGCCCCGGGATCGTCTCGTAGATGCGCCGGGTGTCCTCGTATGCGATGTCGAACAACTTACCGAGGCAGTAATCCACGATCTCCGGGTTCAGCGCCAAATCCTCAAACGCCTGCTCCAGCCCCCGCAGCATGCAGTACAAGAGAAACGGTTCCGACCCACCGCCACGAATGCACCGTTCCTCCCGCCCCTTCACGCGCGCCGGGATGTGCGAGTAATCCCAGCAATCTGGCGTCGGCCACCGGTAGTTCGCCTCGATTTCCGCGATGCTCGTGTACGCGCCGAGCGGGGCGTTGGCGACTTCGTAATACACGCCGGTGCCGTAGTTGATCCCGCAATGGCGCAAACCCCAGATGTCCTCGCCCTCCGGCGGTTTCGGTCCGCAGTAATGCCCGCCGACCGGCAGCGGAATATCAATGTGCAGCCGCCGCAGCGCCTCGTCGTAATCACAGCCCAGATGCTTGCACAGTTTGTCGGTGGCTTCCGACGTCGCCCAATAATCCATCGGCACCCGGTCGGGTTTCTTCCGCTGCAACACCGCCAACCACCGCTCGCGTGAGGTCATTGTTTCGTTTTTCATGTCAATCTCCCTTCCGTGACCGGGTGTTGTTGGACGAGGAGGGCGCCGCCTGTAATCTGTAGCCGAAGCGTGAGCTTCGGCCGAGGCTCACGCCTCGGCTACAGGGTTCACTCATACCGGCCAAACTCCTTTGCGGTCTCAATGAACGCCCGCAGATTCTCCGGCGGCGTACTCGCGGGGATCGCGCACCCGGCATTCAGGATGAAGCGCCCGCCGGGCTTCCAACACTCGATCAACTCGCGCGTCTTCTCCCGCACCAACGCCGGTGACCCGCGTGCGATCACGCCGCTCGGGTCGACGTTGCCGAACAACACGTGCCCCTTACCGGCCGTCGCCTTCGCCCGGGCCGCGTCCGTCTTGTAATCCAACTCAAACCCGCACGCCGGATATTCCGCGAGTTGGTCGAGAATCGCCGACGTGTCGCCGCAGATGTGAATCACCACCGGCCAGCCCAACTCCCGGACCAGCCGTTCCTGGTACGGCCGCGCAAATTTCTGGAAGACCGCCGGCGACACCACGTCCGGCCCGCTCGGGCTGTCGCCGAGCGACGTGAAATGCGCCCCGGCTTCCTTCGCCGCCCGATGCACCGCGACGTGGCTCTGGTACGCCACTTCGAGAAGCTGCCGGAGGTGCGGACTGTCCGGCTCCTCCACCAAGTCCATCATGAAATCTTCCATCCCCCGCAACAGCCCCGCCAACGAGAACGCGCACTGGTCGGCATTCCCGCGAATCGCCACCTCGGTGCCGGCCGCCTTCGCCAAGATCCGAATCGCTTCGAGCAGCACCGGAATGCGCCCGTCGCGCTGCGGGTTGACCGGCTTGAGCTTCCCGACTTCCTCCAAGCTCCGAATCGCCGGCGCCGCGATGTGACCGGGTTCGTTCGGCGTGCAATCCCGCTTCGCCCCCATCGCCTCCGCGAGCATCGTCGTGTCGAGGTCGATGAGGATGCAGTCGTAACCGTACTTCTCCACCGCCGTGAGATGCGTCTTGGCCGCCGCTTCCGGCTTTTCGAGATAATCCCGCAACGGCACCCCGGCCTCCTTCGCTGCCATCAGGAAGTTGTGGAGACAAATCGGCACCCGGTCAGGAATCCGCCCGGCCATCACCGCTTGTGTTCGCTGTAGCGAGTTCATCGCGTCGTCCTCCTGCTCCTGCTCGTACTCCTACTCCTGCTCGGTAGTTCAGAAATCGAGCACGAGCAGGAGCAGAAGCACGAGTAAGAGTCGTTATGCATACCGTCCGTATTTCTCCACGCACTCCATCAACCACCGGTACGTCTCCCAACTCACCTGCGGCGGAACGCTGTGGTCGCTGTGGTACATGTAACCCTTCGTTGCCATGCCGGCGGCGAGCTTGGCGCGGACTTCCTCCTCGACCTTCGCCTTGTCGTTCGTGATGGCGACCATCATGTCGATGTTGCCGAAGAAGGCGATTTTCTTGCCGTACTTGGGCGCAAGCTGCCGGATGTCCACCCGGGCCTTCGCTTCGAGCGGTTGCAGGCAGTCGAACCCGGCCTCCACGAAGGTGTCCATGTAGGAATTGATGTCGCCGTCGGTGTGAAAGATGAATTTCATGCCGTGGGCGTGGGCGAAGTTGCACAGCCGCTTGTGGTCGGGCCAGACGAGGTGCCGGTACATTTGCGGGCTGCACAGCGGCCCGTTGCTGTAGGCGAGATCCTCGAAAATCCAGAGTGCATCCGGTTTGATGCCGTGCTGGAAGATGCGCTCAAACACTTCGATGATGACGTCCGTGTAGCGGCGAGACATGTCCTGGATCCATTCCGGTTCGGACGCGAACGCCAAGAACATCGCCTCGTCCCCGAGCATCGCCTTGATCGCCTCATACGATTGAATGCCGCACAGACACGTCCACTTCTGGGCCTTGCGAGCCGCGTCGAATTGCTGGCGCCACGTCTTCAGGTCCGCCGTCCACCGGTCCGCGCTGAGTTTCTGGCGGAACACATCGCGCCACTTCTTGAAATCCGTGCATTCCCACCCGATATGCTCCGGCGTGCCCATCCGGTTCTTCCACCACCGGCGCTTGTCGCCCCATTCGCCGATGATCACCTGCGTTTCGGCGTCCTCTGCCACGATCTCGCGCCGCCCTGGAAACGGCGTCGGCGACACCCAGCCGACCCATGCGATGTCCCAGTCAAACAACTGCGCCGGGTCGCCCGTCATCCCCTCGCTCTTCCACCGCTCCAGCGTCTCCGGCCAAATCTGGTCAAACCGCGGAATCCGGTCGTGGTCCTTGCGCGCGAACATCCGCGCGACCCGTTCATGTGATGTCAGCATGTTGCCTCCTGTGCGTAGTGCGTGAGCGCCCGGAAATTGGCGACGGGCGTGTCACGCGGCACCTCACAACCGGCACCGATGATGAAGCGCGCGCCCGCTTGCCGGTGACACTCGGCGACGACCGACCGGACCCCCGCGGGGGTGCCGTTCTGGAGGACGCGCACCGGGTCCATGTTGCCCAGCAGCACTTGCCGTTCACCCATCAAGCGGCGGGCTTCGGCGACCGGCACCATCGAATCCAAATCCACGATGTCAAAACCCAACCGGCCGATGTCCGCCAGCAACGGCGTGATGTTGCCGCAGATGTGCAACCGCGCCTTGACGCCGAGCCGGTGAAGTCCATCCACCAACTCCTTCTTGAACGGCCAGACAAACTCCCGATAAATCCCCGGCCCAACCAGCGACGCCGCGGCGTCGCCGACGCCGATCAACTCCGCGCCGCGCGCGACCTGCTCCTTCGCGAAGGCCAGTTCCATCCGGTTGCAGAACGCGAACAACTCACGGACAAAATCCGGGGCGTCGTAAAAATCCATCATCAACGAGTTGATTCCGCGCAAGTCGGCACCCTCCGCGCACGGGCCTTCGATCCAACCTTCCACAAGCCGGTTATGTTTGTGTTGCCGGTAAAGCTCCAGCACGCGTAGCCGGTTGCCCATCCGCCCGGCGGTGGGATTCGGGACTTGGAGCGTCGCCAGCTTGGCTTTGTCTTGCAGCAACGCGTTCGTCTCGTCCAAGGCCGGTGGTTGATTCGGGCTGTACACCACCGCCGCGCCGCAGTCGGCCGCTTCGCAGGCCGGGTCGGACATCACGTTCAGGTGATCGATCTCGAATTCCTCCGCCACCCGCAACTGACCGGCCGCCAGCAAATCCGCCTGCGTCGCATACTCCCGGTACGGCACGCCGCTGAGCTTCGCGGCGAACATCATGGTGATGGGCATCGCGGGCAACCGGTCGACCGGCTGCCCGTTCAGCATCGCCAAGACTCGCTCGCGCGAAGTCATGCCGCTTTCGCGACCTCCTCCCGGGCAATCTCGACCCAACGCTTGATGCGCCACGGCTCGCCTTGCACGGTGTGGGTGTCTTTCATGATGATTTCGAGCGGCTGCCCGCGCGCGACCGTCAACGTGTGCCGAAGGTCGGCCCGGATGGCTTTCTCGTTGAACCCGACGCAAACGTGCGCGGGATATGGCTTGCGGCTGAAGACGTACTTGCCCTGCAACGCTTGCGCCATCATTTCCTGGTTGGCGTTCGGAGCGACCGAAACGCGCCGCAGGCGAGGGACGCTCTGCAGGATCGGCTTGATCCGGTGCTCCAAGCCCTCGCAGCAGCCGTAGCAGTTGAGCCCAAACTTTTCGAGCAGCGGAATCTGGTACGGCAACACGAACTCCTCAAACATCGACGGCGAGATGCCGACCGTCTCCTGCGATTCCGCGAATCCCCAGCGTTGCCGCAGCGTGATGCCCACGTCGGTGTCCGGCTTCAAATCGTCCGTGCAACCCACCCCACCGGAGCCGACATAATCCGACTCGCTATTCGGCGTGAGCAAGCCTTCGTCTTCGAGCCATTGGATGAAATGCAGATGCTCGTCGCGCAGGAACGCCATCAACCGGTGGACCTGCTCGGGCTGGTCGCACATCAGCAACATCAAGTTTTCCAAGCCGACCAATTTCGCCGCTTCAAACGTCATCCCGACCGTCCAGAACAGCATACTGCGGATGCGCGCCGGCAGGAGGTCGCCAAAAATCTCGTTCGCCAAGGCGAGATTTCGGTAGGTTCCCGGGCGATCCACACTGAGCGTGCGGAAATGCAGCTTCGGCACCTCACGCTCCAGGTCCGTCATCGGCGCATCCCAGACGTAACTGCCCCGGTTATCGCCGTAGTGCATCGGCACGTCGAAACCGTAGTTGCCGATGTTGATATTCCAGCCGATGTCGAATGCCGGTTCGGTAAAGCTGTCGTCCTTGAGGACCTCCGCCGCGTAAATCCGCGAGCGCAATCCCCACTCCCAGCCGCGCAGCATCTTGTCCTCGCACTGCAGCACGCTGTCCGGCAGCAACTCCGGCCACGTGCCCTCGGGGAACGCGAGGATCATCGGCCGGTCGCCTTTCAGAGCGTTGTGCCGGGCCCACAACATTCGCTTCGCGCGTGACTCCGGTGCGTCCGCAATCGCCCGCACGCGCCCCGCCAGGACGCGCAGGATTTCCCGGTCGTGTTGGCTAATAGTTTCCATACTTGTTCACGCACTCCATGATGAATTGATACGTCGCCCAGCTAACCGTCGGCGGGACGCTGTGGTCGCTATGGTAGGCATAGCCCTTCGTGGCCATGCCGGCGGCGAACTTCGACTTGATCTCCGCCTCGATGCGGTCGCGGTCATTGCTGCCCATGATCATCACGTCGATGTTCCCGAACATCGCCAGTTGCCTGCCGTATTTCGGACAGAGCCGGCGGATGTCCATGTTCGCTTTCGACTCGATGGGTTGAAAACAATCAAACCCGGCCGCCACGTAGAGATCCATCACCCCGTTCACATCGCCGTCGGTGTGGTAGATGAATTTCATCCGATGCGCGTGCGCCCAGTCGGCGAGACGTTTGTGGTCGGGCCAGATCAACTCGCGGTACATCTGCGGCGAGCACATCGTGCCGTTTTTGTAGGCCATGTCGCCGTAAATCCACAGCCCGTCCGGCTGGATGCCGGTGGCCATGATGGCGTCGAAATTCTGGAGCATCACGTCCGTGTGCGTGCGCGACACGTCCACAATCCAGTCCGGGTCCTCCGCCATCGCGATCATGGTGATCTCGTCGCCCATCAACGCCCGCGTCTGCTCGAAACTCTCGACGCCGGTGAGGTGACACCATTTCTGTTTCTGCCGCGCGTCCCGGTAGTTCCGCGCCACGGCGGCGGGGTCCTGCTGCAAGCCGGTACTCAACAAGGACGGCTTGAACACGCGCTCCCATTTCTCGCGCGTGTCGCACTCGAACCCCAGATGCTCCGGCGTGCCGCTCTTGCCTTTCCAGTACCGGACCAGTTTCCCGTGACCATCGCGGATGTCGCGCGTCTCGTCCGTCTCGGCGACGACCTCATGCCGGCCGGGAAACGGCGTCGGCCAGAGCCACTGCAGCCCCCTGAAATCGCTACCCAACATCGACAGCACCGTTTCGGCGTCCCCCTTCAAGCCTTCCTTCTGCCACCGCTCGATGGTTTCACCCCAAAAAGTGTCGCCGCGCGGGACTCGGTCCTGCTCCGCCCGGGCAAACATCCGGTTCACACGTTCTTGGCTGGTCAGATTCATGAATGATCCTTCGCGTAACGCACAAGCGCCCGCAGATTGTCCGGGGGCGTCAGCGGCGACACTTCGCACCCCGAGTTCACAATGTGGTACCGGCCGCTGCGCCGGTGACAACGTTCCGCCGCGCGATAGACATCGTCAGGCGTTCCCGTCATCAAATCGGTCACCGTCGAAACATTCCCGCTGATCACCCGGTTCGGCCCGAGATCAGCCCGCGCCCGGTCGAGATCCACCGGGAAGTCCAATTCGTAAATGTCCACCGGCAACAACTTCATCTGCGGGATCAACGGCTGCGTCTGCCCGCACATGTGCAAGCGCGTCAGTACCGCCGGGTGGTGCTGCTTGATGTGGGACAGGACGCGCAATTGGCGGGGAAACAGGAACTCCCGGTAATACTCCGGCCCCATCATACTCGCTGCCGCGTCGCTCATCCCGATCGTGTCCGCGCCCGCGGCAATCTGCGCATCGGCATACCGGATCGCCACTGCGGCGGTGAAGTCGAGCAGGTCGTGCACAAACGCCGGGTCATCCACAAAATCCGTCATGATCCGGTTCAACCCGCGCAACTCCTGCGCGAGCGCCAGCGGCCCTTCCACCCAGCCGACCACCGACACGTCATCCCGCACTTCCCGGCGCATAATTTCAATCGCCTTGATCCGGTCGTGCATTCGTCCGCCGCCGAGCGGGTCGGGTACCTGAAATTGTTTGAGCCGGTTGGTCTCGCGTAACGCGGCTTTCTCCTCGTCAATCACGGGCCCTTGATCCGGCAGCCACACCACGCTGTCCTCCCCGGCAATGTCCACCACCTCGCGCGCCGGGTCCGAGCACGTCAGCAACACGTCCAAGCCGAACTCCTCCACCATCTTCAACTGCCCCGCGGCCAGCTTCCGACCGTCGCGCGTCGCCTCGATGTAGGGGATGCCGAGGTTCTTCGCGGCAAACATCATGATCATCGGCTGCGCCGCGAGATGATCCACCGGCTTCCCCGCAACCGTGGCCCGGACGCGTTCGAGCGAGGTCATGGACGCCTCCCACTCCCCTCACCCTGACCCTCTCCCCATCGAATGGGGAGAGGGGACAGCCTTCTCGCTTCCCTCTCCCCGCATGCGGGGAGAGGGTCAGGGTGAGGGGTACCGGGTAGAACGCGGATTGTCACCGGTAGTTACCCTCCTTGCGCCAGATATCGAGCATGAGTTCGTACCGGCTCAGGCGCATGCCGGTGTAGATGCAGTTGCTCGTGCAGAAAATGTAACCCCCACCGGGCATCCCGTGTTTCAGCGCGTACCGGGTCGAGGCGGCGACTTCCTCGTCGGTGCCGGTATCCATCAAGCCGCAGTTCACGTTACCGCACAAGGCGACCTGCGAACCGCACCGGCGTTTCATCTCGGCCATGTCGATCCCGCCTTGCGGGTCGAGCGAGTGGAGCGCGTGCGGCTTGGTTTCCAGCAACTGGTCGAGGATGGGCAGGATGTTGCCGTCGGTGTGTTTGATGACGTAGAAGCCCATGTCCCGGTAGGTTTTCGTCAGTCGCGCGAGGTACGGCGTGACAAATTCGCTGAACAAACCCGGGCTGAGGAACGGGCCGGTATTGAAGCAGTAATCAGAGCAGAGCGCGAACCCGTCGAGACTGGTGCGCTGGCGCAGTTGCTCGGCGCGCTCGATGGCGCCGTCCACCATCTTGGCGGCGTTCTCCTTGAGCTTGTCGGCTTCCTCGACGAGCTGGAGGGAGAACTCCTCCATGTGCGAGCCGTCCGGCACGCCGTACGTCGCGTCGCCGTGGAGCATGATGAAATAACGGTCACCGGAAATCTCGCGGACCAAGTCAATGAGCCGGCAAGTCTCGTCGAGGTCACCGGGGTTCGGGTGAAGAAAGATCGCGCTGTGCTCGAAGCGCGCGGCGGTATCCACGTAGAGCTGCGCGATGTCGCGACGGTGGAGCTGGCGTTCCTTCTCCTCCATCTGCAACCACTGGTGATAACTCCGGTGAAGCGGATGCACCTTGCCGAAAGCTTCCATCGTTAGGAAGAACACCAACTCGAAATGCGGCACGCGGCCGGTCAGCGGCTGCCGTTCGAGGGCAGTGATGAAGCGTTCACGCGGCGTCAACATTGGTGAGTTTCTCCCAGGTGGCAAAGACTTGCCGGACATTTTCGGGTTTCACGGCTCCGCCGAATTCGGTCTGCGCGAAGCAGCCACCCTTGCGCCAGAGATGCCGGTGGACATTGCGGACCGCGGCGTCGATGTCGGCCAGGCTGCCGCGGCAAAGCAGGTGTTGCCGGTCGATCTCGCCCCAGAATGTGATCTTGCCAGCAAACGCCGCGAGCCGGTCTATCTCCATGCAGAAGATCTGCGAGTTCAGCGCGTCGACGCCGATCTCGACGAGGTCGGGATAGATGTCGAGGATGTAGCCGTCCGAGTGCATGAACATCTTCTTACCGGCCCCGTGCGCGATCTGGACGTAATCCCGGTACATCGGCTTGAAATACTCGCGCCACAATTGCGGTGAAATGAGCAGACCGCGTTGCGAGCCCCAGTCGTCCATGAACCGCAGTGCATCCACATCGGTCTTCGCCCACGCCTCGAACTCGGCGCAATAAAACTCGTGCATCCGGCGCATGAACCGCAGCATGGCCGGCGGCGGATCGAGCAGATCGATCATCAACTCCGGCGTGCCGCGGATGAATTGCAGTTGCTCAAACGGCCGGGGACAGGTGTCGAGAAAAGTGAATTTGTCCGTTCCGGCGTAGGCGCGATTGATGGTGTCGCGATCAATCGTCAGGCGCTCGGTGGGGATGTGAATCTTGGCGAGGTCGGCGTCCCAGTCCTTGACCGGCGGATCCTTGACCTCCCCAATCACGCCTTCTTGAATGTTGATGAAGACGCAGCCCCACTCGTCCACGTACTCGCCGACCGCGAACATGTCACCCCGGGTGGGGATCCGCTCGCGCCGACCGGCAGGCAGGCACATCACGTCGACCGGGTAGTCGCGGAGGATGGCATCGTGTTCGCGCTGGTACTTCTTCAGCGCCACCGGCAGCGTCCAGATGTCCCGCGGCGCACGCGGCGGATGGTCAAATTCCAACGTCCGTTTAACGATCTCCCGCGGGCTCGCACTCATTCTGTCTCCTCACACCCCGGCAGCAGACAGGGCGCGGAGCAACTGCCCCGCGCCCCACTACCGGGTCGCTATCAACTGGGGATTACGCGGTCGCGCCGAGCAATTGCTTGGCGATATCCACTGCACTGGCGGCATCGGGCGCATAGCCGTCGGCGCCGATTTCCTTCGCGAAGTCGGACGTGATCGGCGCGCCGCCGATGACGACCTTCACCGTGTTGAGGCCGGCGGCCTTCAACGCGGCGACGGTGGTCTTCATGGCCGGCATCGTGGTGGTCAACAAGGCGGACAGGCCGACGACGTGCGCGTTATGCTCCTTCGCGGCAGCGGCGAATTTCTCAGCGGACACGTTCGTGCCGAGGTCCACCACGCCGAAATTCGCGCCCTTCCACATCATCGCGACGAGGTTCTTGCCGATGTCGTGCAAGTCGCCCTGCACGGTGCCGATGATGGCGGTGAATTTCGGTTTGATACCGGCCTTCACCAGCAGCGGCTCGAGAATCGCCATGCATTCCTTCATGGCGCGCGCCGCAATCAACATCTCGGGCACGAACACCTGGTTGTTCTTGAACTTCTCAC
>OMJI01000119.1 GCA_900299315.1 Verrucomicrobiota bacterium
ATGTTGCAGCGCCGGGATGAGTTCTTCCTGAATCGCCTGGATGACGCTGAGATGAATCGCGGTCGGAAACACGTCATTGCTGGACTGGCAGAGGTTGACGTGGTCGTTCGGATGAACCGGCGTCTTGTCCCCTCGCTTGCCACCCAGAATCTCGTTGGCGCGGCTCGAGATCACCTCGTTGGTGTTCATGTTCGTCGAGGTGCCGGAGCCGGTCTGGAAGATGTCGACCGGAAACTCCTTGTCGAGCTTGCCGTCGACGACCTCGGTCGCCGCCGCCACGATGGCGTCGCTGACTTGCTTCTCAATCAACCCGAGTTCGAGATTCGTCTTCGCAGCCGCCCGCTTGATCCGTCCCATCGCGTGCACCAGCCGGGGCGGCAACGGCCACCCGCTGATCGGAAAATTGGTCACAGCGCGCTGGGTCTGTACGCCGTAGTAAGCCTCAGCCGGTACTTCCAACGGTCCCAGCGAATCTTTTTCGAAGCGCGTCGCTATTTCTTCACCTTTTCGAAGAGTCGCAGAACGTTACCTTCCGGATCTTCAAATTCGGCCAGCCAAAATCCGTACTCTTGCCGGGGTTCATAATGGAACTTCGCGCCCAATCCCTTGAGCTTTTCTGTCATTTTCTGGATGTCCACCACGTCGAAGCTGAATTTGACCGTGCCTTTTGCGCGATTGGCTCCCTCGAAGCGGGTGGCGTCGCCTTGTTGCAGCGCGAAATGAGAGCCGGTGCCAGCCGCATATTCCACCCACCATTTGGCGTCGATGAGTGGTTTCCCAAGGTCGAAACCCTGTTCGTAAAACTTCCGCTGTTTCGCCAAGTCCTGTACGTAGAGATAAACGACGTTAATCCCGTTCAACTTCATCGCCACACCTCACTTTAGACCAAACACGCTCGCGGCCGTGACCGCCATCTCGACGAGCGGCCGTTGGAAAATTCCAAAGCCAATCATCGCCGCCATGCAGATCCACAATGCCACACGCACCGGGGCGGTGACCGGGATGGCGGAGTTATCTTCCGCTTCCTGCAGGTAGATCGCGCGGGCCACGTTGAAATAGAAATACAACGAAACCACCACCGCGGCCGCGCCGACCGCAGCCAGCCAGTAATACCGGCTATCCGTCTGCGCCGCTTCCACGACCGCGGCGAACAACTGGAACTTGCCGAAGAACCCGCTCAACGGCGGCACCCCGGCCAGTGAAGCCATCGCCAGGAACAACGCCAAACCCAGAATCGGCGCGCGTTTCCCCAGCCCCGCGAAGCCGTCAATCTCCTCGGTGCCGGTAGCATTCGTGACCGCCACAATCGCGAGGAACGCGCAGAGGTTCGTGAAAGCGTATTGGCCGAGATAGAAAAGCACCGCGCCGGCCCCGAGCGCGTTCACAGCCGCGATGCCCATCAACATGTACCCGGCATGGCCGATGGACGAGTACCCGAGCAGGCGCTTCAAATTCCGTTGCGGCAACGCGCCCAAATTTCCATACGCCAGCGTCGCCCCGGCCAGCACCAACAGCAGCAACGCCCACACGCCCTGCACCGGCAGCAGCCCGGCCAGCAACACTCGCAGCAACAGCGCAAACCCGGCCGCCTTGCTCCCCACAGCCAAGAACGCCGTGACCGGCGTCGGCGCGCCTTGATAAACATCCGGAGCCCAAATCTGGAATGGCACACTCGCGATCTTGAACCCGAGCCCGGTCAACACCAGCAGCATGCCGAACGTGAAGGCCCCATTCGGAATCCCGCCCGTCCGCAATGCCGCCGCGAGTGAATCGAAATTCGTCGTGCCGGTGGTCCCGAACACGTACGCGATGCCGTACACGGTGAACCCGCTCGAAAGCGCCCCGAGGATGAGATACTTCGTACCGGCTTCCAGCGAAGTCACCTGCCGGCGCAGATAGCTCGCGAGGATGTAGAACGTGATCGTCACCAGTTCCAATGCCACGAAGAGCAGGACGAAATCGTTCACCGACGCAATCAGCAACATGCCGGTCGCCGCGAAGAGCACGAGCGCATAAAACTCCGCCACACCCGATTCAATCCGCTTGGCAAACTCCGCGCTCATCACGAGCACGAGCGCCGTCGCTACGAGGAAGAGCCGCTTGAAGTAGAGCGCGAACGCATCGAGCCGGTACAAACCGTGGAAGGCAGTGTCGGTCTGCGCCTTCAGCAGGAAGCTGAAGCAGAACACGACGCCGACCAATACGCCAAGCGTCAGCCCCAACCGCCGCTTGTCGCCTGCCGGCTTGAACGCATCCGTCAGCAGCGTCGAGATGCCGAGGATCACGAGCAGAATTTCCAGTTGGATGGCGTAGATGCTCATGGCCGGGTCTCTCCTGTAGCCGCGCTTGCCAAGCGCGGCGTCTGACCCATCGCAGCGACCGGCCTGCCGCGATTATCAATCGCGGCTACAACGTGCTTCTCCACGCTCGGCTTGATGATATCCGTCAGCAGCCTCGGCCAGAAACCAACCGTCATTAGCACGGCAATCAGGAAGACATATGGGAACTTCTGTTTCAGTGTCGTGGCGTCGTGCAGCATGTTCCACTTCTCATCGAACGGGCCGAAGAAACTTGTCCGGACTGCCCACAGCAAATACGTCGCCGTCACCACGATGCCCCAGACCGCGCAAATCGTCGCCACGCGGAACACGAACGAGCCTTCGTGCCACGCGCCGATGAAGACCATCACTTCGCTCGCAAAATTCGCAAACCCCGGCAAGCCGCTCGACGCCATCGCCGCCATCACCATGCACACGCCGATGAACGGAATCTTGCGCGCCAGACCACTCAGGTCCGGTACGTTGCGGTTGTGGGTCTGGTGATAGAAGAAGCCGATGAGCGAGAAAGTCAGCGCCGCCATCACGCCGTGCGCGAACATCAACAGCACCGCCCCGGTCACGCCGACGACGTTCAACGTCGCGATGCCGAGCATCACGTAGCCCATGTGACTGACCGAGCTGTAGCCGATGACAAATTTCCAGTCCTTCTGCGTCAACGCCGACAAGCCGGCGTACAACACGTTGAAGATGCAAAGGATCGCCAGTAAATCCACCCAGTGCCGCGCGCCTTCCGGTAGCAGCGGTAAAGCCAACCGGATAATGCCGTACGCGCCAAGTTTCTTCAGCACCCCGGCATGCATCATCGAAGCCGCCGTCGGCGCCGCCGCGTAACCGAGCGGCGACCAGGTGTGGAATGGGAACAGTGACGCGAGGAAACCAAACCCGAACAGCAGACACGCAAACACCCATTGCTGCGTCGCGCCATTCAGCGCGAGGTTCTTCTTCAACTCAACCATGTCGAACGTCCGGCCGCCCGCGTAGTACATCGTCAGCAACCCGATCAACGCGAGCACAGCGCCCGCCGTGAGGTAGAGCGTCAACTTCATCGTCGCGTACTCCTTCGTCCGCCCGTGCTTGCCGGCCGGCAACGAGCCGTACATGCCGATGAGCAGGTACATCGGGATCACCGCGAGCTCGTAGAAGAAGTAGAAGAAAAACATGTCCATCGAACAGAACGTCCCGCTGATGCCGGTCGTCAGCGCGAGGAACAGGATGTAGTACTCCTTCTCCCGCTCGTGAATCTCATGCGAGACTAGCGCGCCACAGAACGACACGATGCTCACCAGCAACAGCAACGTCATCGAGATTCCATCCACGCCAAACTTCAGGTTCACGCCCAACGAAGGCAACCATTCGACGGACTTCACGAACTGATACCCGGCATTCTGCCGGTCAAACTGGGAAAAGATGCAGATCGCCAGCAGCAGCGACACCCCGGTCGCAAAGATCGCCAACGCCCGGATCGCCCCCGGCTTCTTTGCCGGCAACAAGAACGCCAAAAACGCCGACGCGAGCGGCAGCAAGATGGCGATTGTGAGAAAGTTTTCCATTACCGCACCACCACGTAATAAATGATCACCGTCACGCCGAGGCCAAATAGGAATGCGTAGCTCTGGATGTTACCGGTTTGGAGATAGCGCAGGGTCTTACCGGCCAAGCTGGTCGTACCGGCCAAGCCGCCGATGCCGACCTTCTGCAAAATGAACCGGTCGAACAGCTCACAGAGCGTCGCAATTGTCCCTTGGACGTACTTGATGATGAGCGCGTACAGTTCGTCGAAGTAGTACTTGTTCTCGACGAGCGTCCAGAGCTTGCCGAGCGCCTTCTTGACCGGTTCGTCGCTGGGATTCGGCCGCAGGTAAATGCTCGCGGCCACAAGGAAACCAATCACCGGCACCGCGATCAATCCGGCGGTGAGCAAGGCCGGGTGTTCGCCGTGTTCGGCCATGTGTTCGCTGATGAAGTGGGGAATCTTGTCGCCCCAACCGGCAATGACGGACAACACGCAGAGGAACACGAGCGGCAACGTCATGACGGCCGGTGACTCGTGGGCGTGGTCATACGCGTGGTGGTCGCGCGGCTTGCCGAAGAAGACCACAAAGACTTCCCGGCCCATGTAGTACGCCGTCAGCAACGCCGTCAGCACGCCGATGACGAACAACAACTTGTTGTGCTCGAACGCGAGCAGCAGGATGGCATCCTTCGAATAGAACCCGCTCAACGGCGGCACCCCGGCCAGCGCGAGCGTGCCGATGAGGAACGTCCAGAACGTGACCGGCGTCTTCTTCCACAAGCCGCCCATCTTCCAGATGTCTTGCTCGTGATGGAGCGCGTGAATCACGCTACCGGCGCCGAGGAACAACAGCGCCTTGAAGAATGCGTGCGTCGTGAGGTGGAACATCGCCGGCGTGATGCCGGTCAGCCCGACCGCCATCACCATGTAACCGAGCTGCGACAGCGTCGAGTACGCGAGGATCCGCTTGATGTCGTTTTGCGCGATGGCAATTGTCGCCGCCATCAACGCCGTGACACCACCGATCCACGCGATGAGATGCAGCGCCGTCTCGCTCGGCAAAATCAGGAACGCCACCCGGCAAAGCATGTACACGCCGGCCGCCACCATCGTCGCCGCGTGGATGAGCGCGGAGACCGGCGTCGGGCCTTCCATCGCGTCCGGCAACCAGACGTGAAGCGGGAATTGTGCGCTCTTGCCGACCGCCCCGCAAAAAATCAACGCCGCGATCAGGCTCAGCGTGCCGGCGGGAATTGCCGCGATCTTGGCCGGTAGCTCCGCAAAGCAGAAAGTACCGGTCTGCGTCCACAGCAGCAGGATACCGAGCATCATCCCAAAGTCGCCGATCCGGTTTGTGAGGAATGCTTTCTTACCGGCTTCCGCCGCACTGTGTTTCTCAAACCAGAATCCGATGAGCAGATAGCTGCTGACACCGACCAGTTCCCAGAAGATGAAAATCTGGATGAAATTGTTCGAGAGCACGATGCCCAGCATCGAGAACGTGAACAGCGACAGGCACGCAAAGAACCGGGAGAAACCCGGGTCGCCCTTCATGTACCCGAGCGAGTAGATGTGAATCGCGGAACCGACGCCGGTCACCACGAGCAACATCAAGACGCTGAGGTGATCGATGGTCGCGCCAATCTCGATTTTCACGAGGTCGCCGATCACCAGCCATGTCAACGGTGCCGGCGCCAGTGAATGCGCCTCGCCGTGTCCCATCGCGGAATACAACTGCAGCGTCAGCACGAAGCCGGTAATGATGGCCGCACAGGAAATCAGCGCGCTGAGCATCTGCGCCTTCCGCGTCAACAACGTGATGACGGCGGCGGAAATGAGCGGGGCAAATAAAATGATCCAGACCGGGTTCATAGACGCAGCGAGGTCAGCTCCGAAACGCTCACGGTTTGTTTACGGCGGAACAGCGCGACGATGATCGCAAGGCCGACCGCGACTTCCGCCGCCGCGATGGCGATGATGAAGAACACGAAGACCTGACCGTCGAGCTTTTGGTTGAATTTCGAAAACGCAATCAACGCGAGGTTGGCCGCGTTGAGATTCATTTCCAGCGCCATGAAAATCACGAGCGCGTTGCGCCGCACGATGACGCCGAGGATGCCGAGCGCAAACAGCAGTCCGCTGACGACGAGGTAGTGATTAAGGGTGATCGCGCTGGTCATCGCAACTCCTTCTTCGACAGCAACACCACGCCGACCATCGCCACCAAGAGCAGCAAGGCGGTAACTTCAAAGGGCAGCATGTATTTCGTAAAGAGCGGTTTCACCACGTCGGTCAGCCCGGCGTGGAACGGTTTGTCCGCCGACGCCAACGGCTTGAGCGGCTTACCCAGAATCATCGCGAGTTCCCAGACAAACGCCCCGGCCACCGCCAACCCGCCAATCAGTCCCAACCAGAGAATGCGTCGGCGTTCGCTCGCTTTGATGTCGAGCAGCATCAGCACGAACAGGAACAGCACCATCACCGCGCCCGCGTAGACGAGGATCTGGATGACGGCGAGGAAGATTGCGTCGAGCAACAGGAACAGCCCGGCCATGAAGACGAACAGCAGCACGAGACACATCGCGCTGTTGACCGGGTTGCGGTTGGCAATCACCAACACCCCGCTCAGCAACATCGCGATGCTGAAGAACCAAAATAATGTGTCGTGAACGTTCATTGGTACTCTGTAGCCGAGGCGTGAGCCTCGGCCGAAGCTTACGCTTCGGCTACAGGCGCCCCCTTCCCATCCCGCACCGGCCCAATCGGCGTACCGGGCGGCGGCGCGCCTTTGTACTTCCACTTCCAGATCGAATCCGGTCGGACGCCGCCGAGTTCGAGCAGCTTCTGTTTCTTGAATTTCAACTCATCCCGGCTGTAGCCCGCGATGGCGAAGTCGCGCTGCAGGTAAATCGCCTCCTCCGGGCAGACTTCCTCGCAGAACCCGCAGTAAATACACCGCAGCATGTCGATCTCGAACTCCTGCGGTTCCTTCTCCACGTTCTCATCCGGCGCCCCTTCCGCGCGAAAGCCGGGCGTGATGCGAATCGCCTTCGGCGGGCACACGAACTCGCACAACTGGCACGAGACGCATTTGACGCGGTTCTCGGGATCCTTCACCAACGTCGGCGCGCCCCGGTAATCCCCGAACAAAACCGGCTTCTCTTCCGGGTATTGCCGCGTGAACTTCTTCTGCGGGACATGTTTAATCGTCAGCCACATCCCCTTCAAAATCTGCGGGATGTACGTCCGCTCGAGGAACGTGAGTTTGGGTCGTTGAACTTGCACGTTATTTCGCCCCCATCAGCATCAGCACAACACCGGTGATGAAAATGTTCACGATCGTCAGCGGCACGAAAATCTTCCAGCCGAGCGCCATCAACTGGTCGTACCGGAACCTCGGCACGGTCCAGCGGACCCAGACAAAGACGAACAGGAAGAAAATTACTTTCGCCAGGAACACCGCGATATGCAACAACCCGGCAACCAGCGTCGTCGCGGGCGCATTGAACGGCGCGAACGGCAGCGACCAGCCGCCGCAGAACAACGTCACCATCATCGCCGAGGCCACGAACATGTTGGCGTACTCGCCGAGGAAGAACATCGCGAACTTCATCGAGCTGTACTCGGTGTGGTAGCCGCCCACCAATTCCTGCTCGGCCTCCGGCAAGTCGAACGGCGTCCGGTTCGTCTCCGCAAATGCGCTCACCATGAAAATGAAGAACGACAACGGCTGGCACAGCACCAACCACGTGTGCGCCGCCTGATATTCCACCACCCGCGACAAATTCAACGCGCCCACTTGCATGAACACCGGCACTACGCTCAACCCGAGGCAGACTTCATACGAAATCATCTGCGCGCTCGACCGGATCCCACCGAGGAACGGGTATTTCGAGTTGCTCGCCCACCCTGCCAGCACAATGCCGTACACACCGAGCGATGCGATGGCGAAGATGTACAGCACACCCACATCCAAATCCGCCAGCACGCCTTTGATATTGTGACCGAAGATCGGCAGGTAGCTGCCCCAGGGCACCACCGCAATCGTGATCAAAGCCGGCACCATCGTTATCGCCGGCGCCAAGGTGAAGTAAATCTTGTGCTGGATGTGATGCGGGAGGACGTCTTCCTTGAAAATGAACTTCACACCGTCCGCCAATGGCTGCAGCAGGCCGAAAGGCCCCACGCGATTCGGCCCCACCCGGTCCTGCATCCAAGCGCAAAGCCACCGTTCGAGCATGACGGTGTAAGCCACAATCGTCAGCATCACGCCGATCACGGCGGCAATCTTGATGATGTGAATCAGCAGTTCAGTCGGAATCATACCTTCGCGACCTCCGACGTTGCCGGAGCGGCTGCCGCTGGTGCTGCCTCGATCTTCAATTCCACACCCAAATCACCAATTTTCGACAAATTCAATCCCGCCAACGACGGGAAAGTCCGCGCCATGTCGGCAAACACATCTTCAATCGCGAGATAGCTACCATCCGCCTTCAACTCATTCAGCAACGCCGCGAACGTCTGCCATTCAGGCCGGGCGATACCGGGGCTGGTGATGGCGGCGTTGAGCCGCTGGATGCGGTTCTTGCCGTTGATGAAGGTGCCGCGTTTCTCGGCAAACGTCGCACCCGGCAGGATGTAATGCGCATGCTCCGTCGCCTTGCCCGGCAAGGTGGCGATGACCACGAGCAGCTCCAACTTTTTGAGCAGCTCTTCCTCGACAACATCTTCGCCAAACACGACCAACGTCTTGATGCTACCGGCCTTGATGCCTTCCAAGATCTTCGGCAAGTCACCGGTCGCGCAGCCGGTCAGCTTCGCGCCAGCGGTGTTCGGATTCCGGTCGGCTTGCAACAGCTTGCCGTCGGCTTCGCCGGTATGCGGCACGATGTCCAGCAACTCAGCGCCGAGCACCTGCTTGAGCAGTTTATGGAACAGGAAAAGTTCTTCGGTAGTCGCCTTGCCGGTGGCGATGCCGGCAACGTTCTTGGCCGCCTTGAGCTTACCGGCCACCTGGCGCGTCGCTTCGACCCACGTGAGATTGAAACGCTCACCCATCACGGCTGACTTCACGCTTGGCGCGGTGATCCGCGCCGGGTCGTTGATGAACTTGAAATTCAACCGGCCGTAATCGCACATCCAGCAGGAGTTGACCGCTTCGTTGTCGCGCGGCGTCTGCCGGTGGACCACGCCTTCGCGCGACCAGAGCACCGTGTTGCAACCCATCGAGCAGTTCGGGCAAACCGACTTGGTCTCCTTGAGGAACCAGACGCGTTGCTTGAACCGGAAATCGTTGGAGGTCAGCGCGCCGACCGGGCAGATGTCGACGATGTTGAGATCGTAATTCGTCTTCGGCTCTTGGCCGGGGTAGCAGGTGAGGGTCGAGTAGCTGCCGCGGTTCACAAAGCCCAGGCAATCCTGCCCGGCCACTTCCTTCATGAAGCGGATGCAGCGCGAGCAAAGAATGCAGCGCTCGTCATCAAGCGTAATCTTCTCGCCAATGGCCGACTTCTTCGGCTTGTGGACTTTCTCCTCGATGAACCGGCTCTCGCCCTTGCCGTAGTCGACGGAAAACTCCTGCAACCGACACTCACCGGCTTGGTCGCAAATCGGGCAATCGAGCGGATGGTTGATGAGCAGAAATTCCATCACGCCTTCGCGCGCTTTGTGCACCTTCTCCGACCGAGTGTGGACCACCATTCCTTCCGCGACCGTCGTGTTGCAGCCAATGGAAAGTTTCGGCGGAAACATGATCACCGGGTTGCCGTCCGGTCCCATCTCTGGCTTCTTGTCCGGCCCGAGCTTCGGCATCCCGGCATCGACGAGGCACATGCGGCAGTTGCCGGCAATCGTCAGCTTCGGGTGATAGCAGTAATGCGGCACCTCGACGCCAGCCAGCTTCGCCGCCTCGACGAGATTCATTCCCTTCGGCGCGGCGACTTCCTTGCCGTCGATGGTAAGTTTGACAATGTTATCGGCCATTGCGTCCTATCCGGTATGTGGCGCGACGTTCTCTGACGTGAAATCCGATTTGCTTGCGAGGCGGCTCCGGCTCGGTCATGAGTCCCCGGATCGCCTCGAAGACGATCTTGAACTGGGCATCGTACTGCTTCTCCAATTCTTCGAGTTTGCGTGCGAGGTCAGCGTGCGTCACCAGTAGTTGACGCAGCCGGACAAACGCACGCATGATCTCGATATTCACCTTTACCGCGCGAGGACTACGCAACACGCTCGAAAGCATCGCGACGCCTTGTTCAGTGAAGGCAAAGGGAACATACCGACGACCACCTCGACCGACGTTTGAGGTCACAATTTGTGACCTCAAATCTGCAAACTCTTCAGCTGTAAGCTGAAACATAAAGTCATCTGGGAAGCGTTCGGCGTTTCGTTTCACTGCTTGGTTCAGAACTTTCTCGGAGACCCCATACAGTTCTGCGAGATCAGTGCTCAACATCACTTTCTGGCCACGAATCAGATAGATGCAATTTTGAATCCGTGCAGAAGGGACAATGGAATAGCTAGTGGCCATTCTTCCCTCCGTTCTTGCAGGCAGCTTCGAATTCGCTGCGGTAATTTTTTAGGAATGCTTTGACCGGCCACGCGGCGGCTTCGCCGAGCGGGCAGATCGTCTTGCCGTCGATGTTGTCGGCGACCTCGTACAACAGATCGACGTCCTCCGGTCGGCCGTGACCTTCCTTGATGCGATGGAGCATCTTCTCCATCCAGAGCGTGCCTTCCCGGCAAGGCGTGCACTGGCCGCAGCTTTCGTGGGCGTAAAATTGGGAGACGTTCAGCGTGGCGTCGACGATGTTGACGTCCTCGGTCAACACCACGATGCCGCCGCTACCGGCCATCGTGCCGGCCTTGCGGAGGGATTCGAAGTCGAGCGGCACGTCGAGTTTATCGGCTGGCAACACCGGCATCGACGAACCACCGGGGATGACGCCCTTGATCTTCTTGCCGCCCTCGACGCCGCCGCAAACATCCTCGATGAGTTGTTTCATCGTGAGTTTGCCCATTTCAAATTCGTAATACCCTGGCCGCTTGACCGGGCCGCTGACGCACACCAACCGCGTGCCGGTCGAGCCGGCCACACCCATCGCCTTGAACCACGCCGCCCCGTTCTTGATGATGTGCGGGACGTTGCTCAGAGTCTCGACATTGTTCACGACAGTCGGGCAGCCGAACAAACCAACCACGGCCGGGAACGGCGGTTTGATTCGCGGATAAGCGCGCTTGCCTTCGAGCGATTCAATGAGGCCGGTCTCTTCACCGCAGATGTAAGCGCCCGCGCCGCGGTGGACGTAGATGTCGGCGTTCCGGTAACCTTTCGCGCGAGCTTCTTCGATGGCGTTGATGAGAACCTTCGCGCCGTGGGGCATCTCACCTCGGATGTAGATGTACGCCGCCTTCGCGCCGGTGGCGTAGCAGGAAATCAGGATGCCTTCGATGAGCTGGTGCGGATCGTAATTGATGAGCTGCCGGTCTTTGAACGTGCCCGGCTCTGATTCGTCGGCGTTGCAAACGAGGTAGGTCGGCTTGCCGGTATTCTTCGCGAGGAAACTCCACTTGAGGCCGCACGGGAAGCCAGCGCCGCCGCGACCGCGAATCTCGCTGTTCTTCACTTCGTTGACGATTTCCTCGGGCTTCATCGTCAGCGCCTTCGCCAACGCCTGATAGCCGCCTTCCTTCTCGTAATCCGCGAGCGAGCCGGTGTAGCCGGGCTTGGTGATGTTCGCGAGTAGGATTCGTTTCTCGAGCGGATGCGCCGGTAATGGTTTGCTTACCGGCTCTTTAGCGAGCGTGCCGGTACGCTTGATGTCGGCGATGATCTGGTCGAGACGCTCCGGCGTCATGCTGTCGTAGTGCTCGTCGTTGATCATCATTGCCGGGGCTGTGCCGCAGGAGGCGAGACACTCGACCGTATCCACCGTGAAATCCACACCGAGATCTTTGAGGCGATCGAGAAGCTTCTGGCTGCCGGCAAGCTGACAGGAGAGCGTCCGGCAAACTTTGATGTGGAACTTGCCGCGCAACTTTTGCGTGAACATCGGGTAGAACGTCACGACTTCCCACACGTTGATCGGCTGGAGGCTGAGCTTCGCGGCAATCCATTCGACTTGTTCCTGACCGAGGAAGCCGAAGTGATCTTGGATGAGATGGCAGAGCCACAACACCGGCGCCCGTTTCGTCGGGTAGTGCGTGATGATTTCGTCGATGTGACGCTCGAGTTCAACCGGGACGGTCATCGGTCACATTCTCCCATCACGAAATCGATGCTGCCCAAGATGGCCACGGTATCGCTCATCATGTGGCCTTTGCAGAGCAGCGGCACGAGTTGCAAATTCACAAAGCTGGGCGCGCGAATCTTCAGCCGGTGGGGAACGCCGCCGCCCTTGCTGACGATGTAGAACCCGAGTTCGCCCTTGGGATTTTCCGCGCCGAAATAAACTTCGCCCACCGGGGCGTTGATACCTTGCGTGACGTTGATGAAGTGGTGGATCAACTCCTCCATCTTCGTCAGCACGGCTTGCTTTTCTGGCAGGACAATCTTGGCCTCGGGCGCGTTCCACGGGCCGCCCGGCAGGTTGTCGAGCGCCTGCTTGACGATGCGGATGCTCTGGCGAATTTCTTCCATCCGCACGAGGTACCGGTCCATGCAGTCGCCGACGGTGCCGGTCGGGATGTCGAATTGGAAATTCTCGTAGCCGCCGTATGGATTCGCCTTGCGGACATCGTGCTCGACGCCACTGCCGCGCAGGATTGGCCCGGTCGCGCCGTAGTTGATGGCGTCTTCCCGGCTGAGGACGGCGATGTCTTTGTTGCGCTCGATGAAAATCTTGTTTCGCGTCAGCAGCTTGTCGACTTCGTCAATTGTCTTGGGCAGGTTGTCGATGAACTTCCGGCACATCGGGACGAACTCTGCCGGCATGTCATTCGCCAATCCGCCGATGCGCGTGTAGCTCGTCGTCAACCGCGCGCCGCAGATCAGTTCGCAGAGATCGTAAATGTATTCGCGCTCGCGGAACGTGTACAGGAACACGGTCATCGCCCCGATATCCATGCTCATCGCGCCGATGCCGAGCAGGTGTGAGCTGATGCGCGCCAATTCCGCGCAGATGACGCGGATGTATTTGCAGCGAAGCGGCACGTCGATTCCCATCAACTTCTCCACCGCGTACGCGTAGGCAACGTTGTTCGCCAGCGGAGCCAAGTAATCCAACCGGTCGGTGTAGGGAATGAACTGCGTGTACGTCATGTTCTCGGCGATTTTTTCGTCGCCGCGATGGAGGTAGCCGACTTCCGGCCAGCAGTTCGTGATTTCTTCGCCGTCCAGTTCCAACACCATCCGGAAAACGCCGTGCGTGCTGGGATGTTGCGGCCCCATGTTGATGACCATCTTCTCGCCGTGGACTTCCTCCTCGAACGCTTGCTGCGCCCGAGCGGCGGATTCGATCACCGACATCTCCTGATAGGTGGCCACTTAAACTTGTTCCTTCTTCGTGGGATTCTTCAAGCGCTCCAAGCCCTCGGCCGGTGTGTCGGTCTGGCGCGGCTCCCGACGGACTGAACTGCGCGTCCCCTGCGGCGCTACGAACGGACCACCGAGCATCGGCGAAGTCCGAACTGTATCCGCATCCACGGCTGTTTCAGGTAGTTCTGTCGGCAGGCCAGCCAGCGGAAAATCCTTCCGCAAGGGGTAGTAGGGATAGCCATCCCACATCAAAATTCGCTTCAGATTCGGGTGATTGCGGAAGCGGATGCCGAACATGTCGAACGCCTCGCGTTCATGCCAATCCGCCGTCTTCCAAACGCTTTCGACGGACTCAACCACCAGATCATCTTCAGGTACGACTATCTTCAAGCGCAGCGCACTCCGGTCGGCAATCGAGTAGAGGTGATACACCACGCCGTACCGGGGATCGTCGCCGTAATTGTCAACGCCCGACAAATCCGTCAGGAGGTCGAATCCGCATTCCTTCGCCGCATACCGGCACACTTCGAGAATCTTTTCACGCGCCACCGTCAAAGAAACTTCGGCGCGAAACTCCACCGGAGCTCCGATGGCGTCGCCGAACTGCATCTTTAATTTTTCGACAGCAGCTGAAGTTGTCATTTTTCCGCAAATTTCGGCGCATATTCCCCGCGCACGATGATCGGGCCATGCGGCTTCTCATAAAGTGGCGAGCGTTGCTCGCCGGTCTTCATGTTTTTCAACGCCTGCTCTTGGGCAATCTTACGCTGAATCGCCATCAACCCTTCCAAGACAGCTTCCGGCCGAGGCGGACAGCCTGAAATGTACACGTCGACCGGTAAGAAATGATCCACGCCCTGCACGACCGCGTAGCTCCGGTACATCCCGCCCGTACTCGCGCAAGCGCCCATCGCAATGCACCACTTCGGGTTGGGCATCTGGTCCCAGACGCGTTTGACGACACCGGCCATCTTGTAAACACAGGTACCGGCCACAATCATCAGATCGGCCTGCCGGGGTGAAAACCGCATCACTTCCGCGCCAAAACGGGCGATATCAAACCGGCTAGCACCCACCGCCATGAGCTCAATTCCGCAGCAGGCCAATCCCATCGGCATCGGCCAGCAGGAGTTCTTGCGAACCCAGTCGACGGCCGCATCAAGCTTGGTCACGATGATGTCGCGCCCCTCGACCTTGGGATCAAAAGCGGTTTCGACAGACTGACTCATTTCGCTGACCTCTTCGGCGCCCAATCCAGCGCGCCCTTCTTCCAAGCGTAGATGTGACCGACCTCCAAAATCAGCAGAAACACCGCGCCGCCAGCAAGCATCTGCCAGCCAATTTCCTTCATCAAATCACGAAATACCGCGCCCCAGCCGATCATGAAAACCACTTCGATGTCGAACAGGATGAACAACATCGCGATGAGGTAGAACTTCACGCTGAAGCGGGGTTGCCCTTCCGTCAGAGCCGGCAAGCCGCATTCATAAGGACTGTCTTTCACCGGGGTATGGACGCGCTTCTTTCCGATGATGGTCGGCAAAGCGATGTTCGTCGCCGCAAAGCCAATCGCGACCAAAATCAACAATCCAACGGGGATAAATTGTAACAGTTGTTCAGACATTACAATCCGAGGTCCGCCCGCCACCACCGACGGACTTAGTGACAAATTTCACTTGGAAGCTAACAAAACGCTCCGGCCATGCAAGCGCTTTTTGGTAGGCTCACTCGCGTGGACGGCAACCCGGCTTTGATCGAGGCAATTCGCGCTGAGATCGCGAAGGCCGGGGGCCGCATCACGTTCTGCCGGTTCATGGAACTGGCGCTCTACCACCCGCAACACGGCTACTACACCACCGGCCAGAACCGTGTCGGCAAAGCCGGTGACTTCTTCACCAGTGTGAGCGTCGGACCACTGTTCGGCAGGATTCTCGCCCGCCAGTTTGAATTGTGGGGCGTCCGCGAGGTCACCGAGTTCGGTGCGCATCGCGGTCAACTCCGCGACGACATTCTCAAAGCCGCGCCACATCTGGATTACCGGGTGATTGAAGCCGGTGACCCGGTTCCCGAAAAACTTACCGGCTGCGTGCTGTCCAACGAGCTGCTGGACGCGTTTCCGGTACATCGAATCGAAGGCGACCGGGAAGTGTATGTGACCGGCGACTTTCAGGAAGAACTCGGCCCCCTGTCTGATCCACGCTTGCCGCGACTGCCGGCGGGTTACCGGACGGAGATCAACTTGCGGGCGCTGGATTGGCTGAGTGACGTCTCGCGCCGACTCACAGAGTCGGCCTACATCCTGACGATTGATTACGGGTTCGAGCGCGCCGAATATTTCGCGCCGCACCATAAGGACGGCCATCTCCAGTGCTACTACCGGCACACCAAATCCGACAATCCCTACCGGCACATCGGCGAGCAGGACATCACCTCGCATGTCGAGTTCACCTCGCTGATGGAACTCGGCCTCGAAACCGTTCGCTTCACCGACCAGACGCATTACCTCCTCGAAATCGGCGAACCCATCATCCGCGAAATCGTGGAGCGCGATGCCGGCAAGCTCAGCTCCGAGCGCAACGCCATCCACCAACTCACGCATCCCGGCCTGATGGGCCGAGCCTTCCGCGTTCTCATCCAGCGCAAACGCGCGCCCTGATTTTCCCATTCCCGCGAATTTGCAGACGCGAAATGGCGGTGGCCTCGTTATTGCATCCCTTCCGGCCACACCATGCGGTACCTCGTTTTTGGCGACGTCCACGGCAACCTAGCGGCGCTGCAGGCGGTTCTCGACGCGGCCGCGTCGCGCGGGTTCGATGCCTGTCTTTTCGTCGGTGACCTTGTCGGCTACGGGCCGGAACCGTTGCCGTGCATCGAGCGGCTGCGCGAATGGTCGTTGCAAGGCCGGCTGGCGTGGGTGGCCGGCAATCACGACCTCGCCGCGCGCGTCCACGAACCCATCCACGGTTTCATCCCGGAAGCGGCTGAGACGCTCACTTGGACTCGCCGTCAGCTAGCCGGCTGCAACCACTCCCGGGAATTTCTCACCGCAGCGCCCACCGCCGCCCGGGTCAACGACCACATCTGGCTCACGCACGACTCGCTGGTCGAGCCCGGCAGCGGCACATACCAACGCGATCTCCGGCAGGCGACGCGCGAGTTGGAGATGTTGCGCAGCCTCCAAGGCCGCGTCTGCTTCTACGGTCACACTCACGTCCTGCGCGTGGATGTCATGGAGCACGAGCACAACGTCAAGCGGCTCCACTTCGCGACCCAGACTGAGCCCCGGGAAGATGACGCGCCGCTGCTGCTCTTGCCGCACCAGACCGCGCTGGTGGGAGTCGGCTCCGTCGGCTTGCCGAAGAACCGCGGCCGGCTCGCGGAGTTCCTGATTCTCGACACCGAGGACGACCAAGTCTGGATGCTCGAAAAATACGCCATCGATTATCCGCGATTCCAGACCCGGGCGCGGATGCACGAAAATCTCCTGCCGGACTGCTCCCCGGCGGTCGTCCAACAAATCGCCCGGTGGCTGTAATCCGCTGTCCGCCCGTGCTATGAGTAAGCCATGCGCAGATGGCTGTTCCTGATACTCGCGTTGCCGGCCCTCGCCGCGACGAATGACCCGATCGACCGGGCCATTCAACAACTCGGCGCTCCCAAGCATGCCGACCGGGAACAGGCGCAGCAGTTTCTCTGGAATGCCGGTGACGCCGCCATCCCGGCCCTCGAACGAGCCGTCCAAAGCCCCGACCCGGAGGTCAATCAACGCGCCCGCAGCGTGCTCAACGACCTGAAACTCGGCATCCGGCCCGACACACCGCCGGAGGTTCGCTCGCTGCTTCGCCGTTTTCATGACGCGACTGAAGATGAAGCCCGGCAAGCTGTCGTGGCGGAACTCTCGAGCCTCGGCGAAAAGGCCATCCCGTTCATCGTAAGCCTCGCCCAATCCATTCCGACCACGGAACAGCGTGGCAACATCTTTGGGCCGGTGCTTGAGCAAATCGCGGAAGCGGTGGAGACCCTCAAGAACCAACCCAATCCCACTCCCGAACAAGTATCGCGCGCCCAGAACAGCCTTCGCCTCTACAGCGCCATCATTCCCGAGGACATGAGCGTCCCTCAAGAACTCATCCCCCACCTCGACCAGATGGGCCAAACCAAACTCGCCGACGAAATGTTCGCTGCCGCCTTCGCCGCCCAGGAAGGACTCGCCGCCAAGTCGCCCGACCACGCCGACGTCCACAACAACGCCGCGTGGCTCTGCGCCATCGCGCGCCGGCGCGTGGACGATGGATTGAAGCACGCGCTCAAGGCCGTCGAGCTCGCACCGAAGATACCGGCCTACCTCGACACGCTGGCCGAGCTGTATTTCCAGAAAGGCGACCGGGCCAAGGCCATCGAAATCATCGACAAGTGCATCGCCCTCGATGCCGACACGCCTTATTTCAAGCAGCAACGCGACCGGTTTGAAAAAGGCAAGCCGACCGACTCGCTCCCCAACATGGAGCTGCACCAAGAGTGAGTCTCGCCCTGCCGGGGTTCCTCTGCTACTGTCCCCGCCATGTTTGTCGATCGACTCCAGATTCGCGTCCAAGCCGGTGACGGCGGCAATGGCGCCTGCTCGTTCCGTCGCGAGAAGTTTGATGAAATGGGCGGCCCCGACGGCGGTGCCGGCGGCAACGGCGGCGACGTCGTGCTCATCGCCAGTAAGGATGTCACCGATCTTTCCGATCTCTATTACAAGCCCCATCTCATCGCCAAACGCGGCGAACACGGCCGGGGCAAAAAATGCACCGGCAAATGCGCCGCCCACGTCGTCGCAAAGGTGCCGGTCGGGACCCAGGTGTTCCGCGTCGGCCCGGTCATCCGCGAAGCCAAAGCCACCCGGTATCACCCCGCGCAAGCGACTGAAGTCTTCGACGCTACGGCCCGGGTGGGCTTGCCGTTTGGCACTAAGAGCCGTGTATCGCCGTCTGTAGCCGCGCTTGCCAAGCGCGGCCACAGTGACGAACCGGAAGCATCCGACCACGAACTCATCGCTGACCTCGTTGAGGATGGCCAACGTTTCATCCTCGCGCACGGCGGACGTGGCGGGCGCGGCAACGAGGCCTTCAAGAGCTCGGTGCACCGCGCGCCCCGGGAGTTTGAGTACGGCCAACCGGGTGAACAACTACGGGCGGAGCTGGTGCTCAAGACCATTGCCGACGTCGGCTTGGTGGGCTTCCCCAATGCCGGCAAGTCCACGTTGATTTCCAAGATCACCGACGCGCATCCGAAAATTGCGCCCTACCCCTTCACGACGCTTTCGCCGAACGTCGGCGTGCTGATTTACGACGATTTCACCCGCATCCGCGTCGCCGACATTCCCGGGCTCATCGAGGGCGCGCATTCCGGTAAGGGGTTGGGCCACGATTTTCTCCGTCACATCGAACGCTGCCGGCTGCTCTTGATCCTCATCGACATGGCCGGCACGGACAACCGCAAGCCGGCGGAAGATTACCGGCAGTTGCTCGACGAGCTGGAACTCTACAACCCGGCCATCCTCCAGAAACAGCGGATCGTCGTCGCCAACAAGATGGACGTTCCCGCCGCGAAGAAGAACCTCACCGCGTTCAAACGCAAATATCGCGGGAAGCTGG
>OMJI01000120.1 GCA_900299315.1 Verrucomicrobiota bacterium
AATCGCTCGCGATCGTTCTCCCGAGCGACCAACTGCGCATCAGTTGCACCATCCATTACGGCAAACCCGGTCTCGACGCCCAATTTCTCAGCCTCGCCGTGGATCCGGATACCTTTGAAACCCAAATCGCACCCGCCCGGACCTTCGCGTTCTTTGAGGAACTGAATTACCTCATCGACAAAGGCCTAATCAAAGGCGGCAGCCTCGAAAACGCCGTTCTTATCCGCAACGAAACCATCCTCGCCACGTCGCCGCTGCGGTTTAAGGACGAGTTTGTCCGCCACAAGATTCTCGACGTTCTCGGCGACATCACGCTCCTCGGCGCGCCGCTCGCCGCGCACATCATCGTCGTCCGCCCCGGCCACGGTGCCAACGCGGAGCTGACCAAGAAGCTGGCCGCCTTGATGGAGAAGAGCAAGCCGACCCCAGTACCTTTCGTCCAGCCCGCACCGGCTTCGACCGAGACGACGATGGACATTATGCAGTTGCTCAAGACGCTCCCGCACCGGTACCCATTCCTGCTGGTGGACCGGATCATCAAGATCGAAGGCAACGAGAAGATTACCGGCCTCAAGAACGTCACGATGAACGAGCCGTTCTTCCAAGGCCATTTCCCCGGTCACCCCATCATGCCGGGCGTGCTCCAACTTGAAGCCATCGCCCAAGTCGCCGGTGTCCTCATGCTCCGGGCTGACAACAGCGCCGGCAAGGTTGCCTACTTCATGAGCGCCAACAACGTGAAGTGGCGCAAACCCGTCCGCCCCGGCGACCAACTCATCATCGAAGTCGAAATGGGCAAGAGCCGAGGCAAAATCGGCAAAGCCCATGGTGTCTGCAAAGTCGGCGACGAAGTCGTCAGTGAAGCCGAAGTGATGTTCAGCATCATGGACGCCTAAATGATTTCCACGGGACAGCTCGGGGCCGAGTTGAGGAACGTTTTCCCGTAGGCTTTCGTCAGGACGCGGTTGTCCAGAATCACGACGATGCCTTGGTCGGTCTTGCTGCGGATGAGCCGGCCGACGCCCTGGCGGAATTTCAGGACGGCTTCCGGGAGGCTGTATTCGTTAAAGGAACTGCCGCCGCGCGCTTCGATCGCTTCCAGCCGGGCTTCGACGAGCGGATGATCCGGCACGGCGAACGGCAGGCGGGTGATGATGACGTTGCTCAGCGCCTCACCGGGCACGTCCACGCCTTGCCAAAAACTGTCGGTGCCGAAAAGGACGCTATCGGTGTCTTCCTTGAATTGGCGGAGCAGCGTCCGCCGCGAAACGCCGGTGCCTTGGGCGAGGAGGTTGAGTTTCTTTTCGCGGCAGAACGGTTCCATCTCGGCGGCGACGTCGCGCAGGAGCCGGTAGCTGGTGAAGAGAACGAGCGCTTTGCCGTGGGTCTGGGCAATGAAATGTTTGAGCCAGTGGACTAGCGCGTCCCGGTAGCCATCGTCGCGCGGGTCCGGCATTTTGCGCGGGATGTAGAGTTTCATCTGGCGCTGGAAATCGAAGGGGGAACCGAGCTGGAGCGTCTCGGCATCCTTTCCGCCGATGCGTTGCAGGAAATAATCCATCTGCCCGGCAATCGCGAGCGTGGCGCTGGTCATGATGACGGATTCATGCCGGTCGAAGAGCATCGTCTTCAGATATGGCGCCACGTCGACCGGGGCCGCGTGGAGTTCGACGTTGGTCGCGGATCGTTCCACCCAGTAGACGTGGTCATCGAGTGACTGCCCCAGAAAGTCGGTGATGGAGCCGCGAAGCTCGCTTCCACGGCGGCGCCATTCGCTGAGTTCTTCCCGGAGATCTTTGTCCTCGGAGGTCTTGATGAGGTCGGAGATGCGATTGATGAGCGCGCCGGTCGGCTCTGAAAGGCTGTCGGGAACAATGTCCGGGCGGCGCACTCGTTGAACATCTGTGGAGAGAGACGTGGCAATCTGTTCGAAGAAGCCGTCCCCCAGCTTCAAGACGCCATCCACTTCGCGGACGAGATCGCCTTTGCGCATCTTGGCGAGCAGGCCGCGCTCGGTCTTCGGGTTCCACAACTTGTGCAGCCACCACCGGACACCGCCCCGGGTGACTTGGATGCCGATGTGTTCGGCGGCGACGGACTCGACGGTGTGGGCCTCGTCGAGCACGACGTAGTCGAATGGCGGGAGCAGGATGCCGGGCGTGTCCTCGTCTTCCATGGCTTGCCGGATTGCCAATTCGGAGAAGAGGAGGTGGTGATTGACGATCAGGAGGTCGGCCGTCTGCATCTTGCGGCGGGCTTCCTGGTAGAAACATTTCTCGCCGTGTTTCTCGCAGAGTTTCGGGCTGCAGATGCCGCGTTCGGAACAAACCTCGGCCCAGACTTTGGGGTCCGGTTGGGGATCAAGGTCGGTGAGGCTGCCATCCTTGGTGGACTTGGCCCAGTCGGCAATCCGGCGGAGCTCGGCGGTTTCAGTGGAGACGAAGAGATGTTTCGCGTCGCGCAACGCGCGCTTGAGCCGGTGGGGACAGAGGTAATTCGCCCGGCCTTTGACGAGGACGGCGGTGAAGGGAGTGTCGGCGAGAACTTTCTGGAGGAACGGGATGTCTTTGTCGAGCAACTGTTCCTGCAGATTGATGGTGTGAGTGGAGACCACCGCGCGCTTCTTGTGGGTCACGGCCTGGAGGATGGCCGGCACGAGGTACGCGTAGCTTTTGCCGACGCCCGTACCGGCCTCGACGGCCAAGTGATCCGACCGCTGCAGCGCCGCAGCGATGGCTTCGGTCATCTGTTGTTGTTCGCGACGGTACTCGAACCCGGTGGTTTGCGACAGCCGACCGGTCGGCGAAAAAATCTCCGCGACAGCCCGCGGCAGCCGCGGCGCGCGTTGTTCAGATTCGGAAAGGGGACGGATCACGGCGGCAGTGTAGTCGGCACCGGTGGGAAAGGGAAGGGGACTTCCCACGCGCGCGGAAGGCTGGTAGAGTGCGCGGCTCATGGATTTGGCGCACATACGGAATTTTTGCATCATCGCGCATATCGATCACGGCAAGACGACGTTGTCGGACCGGTTGCTGGAGACGACGCGGACGCTCGAGAAGCGCGAGATGCGGGAGCAGGTACTCGATTCGATGGATCTCGAGCGCGAGCGCGGGATCACGATCAAGGCGCACCCGGTGACGATGAGTTACCGGGCGGAGAACGGCGCCGAGTATGAGCTGAACTTGATCGACACGCCCGGGCACGTGGATTTTGCCTACGAGGTGTCGCGCAGCCTCGCGGCCTGTGAGGGGGCGTTGCTGGTGGTGGATGCGGCGCAGGGGGTGGAGGCGCAGACGGTCGCGAACGTCCACATGGCAGCGAAGCAGGGGCTGACGATCATCCCGGTGATCAACAAGGTGGACTTGCCCAGCGCCAACGTCGAGGAAACCCGGCGCCAGATTGAAGACCTGCTCGCGATCCCGGCCGACACGGCCATTCTCGCGAGCGCGAAGTCCGGGATCGGGATTGAGGATATTTTACGGGCGGTCGTGAAGCGGATGCCGGCCCCGCCGCGGCCCGGTAACGAACTGCAGGCGCTGGTGTTTGATTCGATGTTCGACACGTACCGGGGCGTGGTGACGTATGTGCGCGTGTTCAGCGGCGAGATTCGACCGGGGATGATGATCCAGTTGATGAGTACCGGCCAGAAGTACGAGGTGAAAGATGTCGGAGTCTTTTCGCCCAAGCCGGTCGCCCGGGACACGCTCGGCGCCGGTAGCGTGGGATATGTGATTGCGAACATCAAGACGACGTCCGAGGTGAAGATCGGCGAGACGATCACCGATGCCCGGCAGCCGGCGAAGGAACCGCTGCCCGGGTTCCAGCAGGTGCATCCGATGGTGTTCAGCGGGTTGTACCCGATTGACTCGGCGGATTATGAGCACTTGAAGGCAGCGTTGGCGAAGTTGCAGTTGAACGACGCGGCGTTTCAGTATCAGTCGGAAAGCTCGGCGGCGTTGGGGTTCGGGTTCCGATGCGGGTTCCTCGGCTTGTTGCACATGGAGATCGTTCAAGAACGGCTGCGCCGGCAGTGGGACATGGATATCATCGCCACGTATCCGAGCGTGATTTACCGGGTCTTGAAGACGGACGGGGAAGTTTTGGAGGTGGACAACCCGATTTTCCTGCCGGATCCGTCGATCGTGGACACGATTGAAGAGCCGTACGTGAAGGCGCATATCATGTGTCCGAACGAAAATATCGGCGACATGCTGGCGTTGATCATGGACAAGCGCGGTTCGGTGACCAAGACCGACTCGATCGACACGAAACGCGTGATGCTCACGTCGGACCTCCCGTTGAATGAGATTCTCGTGGATTTTCATGACAAGATTAAGAGCATCACGCGCGGCTACGGCTCGATGGAATACGAGCCACATGGCTACCGGCCCGGCGACCTGGTGAAGTTGGACATCCTCGTCAACGGCGACCCGGTGGATGCGTTTTCGAGCATTGTGCACCGTAGCAAGGCGGAGGCGCGCGGCCGGGCGTTGGCGTTGAAACTCAAGGAGGTCATCCCGCAGCAACTTTTCCAGGTCGCGATTCAAGCGGCGATCGGCGGGAAAATTATCGCGCGCGAGACGGTGAAGGCCTTGGCGAAAAACGTCACGGCGAAATGTTACGGCGGCGACATCTCGCGGAAACGGAAATTGTGGGAGAAGCAGAAGGAAGGTAAGAAGCGAATGAAGGCTGTCGGCAAGGTCAACATCCCACAGGAAGCGTTCATCTCGGTTTTGAAGACGGGCTAGGGGAACTGCATATGTTTAATTGGAAAAACCGCCGGATTTTGAAGCAATGCCGGGAGAGTCTACACGGCGGTCGGAAATGGCTGCGGCTGAACCGGGATCTTTTGCCGGACAAACAGGTCGCTGATTTTCAGGCCAAGCTCGACGCCCTTGAGGTCAGCATCAAGGCCGGTCAGGCAAAAGAAGCTGCTGCGCAGGTTGATAAATTGCAGGACAGCGTGGGCGCGGCGTTCCCGGATCGAAAGCATTCTGCCATCCGGGAAAATGTTGAAGTGTTTCTCGTGGCCGCGATCGTGGCGATGGGCATTCGCACGTTTTTTCTCCAGCCATTCAAGATTCCCACCGGCTCTATGCAGCCGACTTTGTACGGGATGATTGTCGACGAGAACTACAACCGCTACGCTTCGCTCCCGCAGCGCGTGGTTGATGTTCTGGCCTTCGGTAAGTGGCCGGTCAACCCGCGGGCGGACTTTGCCCAGACAATCTCGGGCGTCGTTCAGTGGATGCTTTTCGGTTCGTGGCCGACCGGCGGAGTCTGTGTTGACCGTGGCGATCATATTTTTGTGGATCGCTTCAGTTATCACTTTCGGAAGCCAGGTCGCGGCGATGTGATCGTCTTCGACACGGCCAACATTGCAGCGATTCCGGAGGCGTCGCGCGGGAAATTCTACATCAAGCGGCTGGTGGGATTGCCGGGTGATGTCCTCCAAATCCAAGAGCCGCATTTGCTCGTAAACGACCGGGTTCTGGACAGCCGTCTGGCTTTTGAACGAATCTACTCCAAAGAAGGAGGCTACAGCGGTTACGTGTTACCAGACCTGCGTGCTGACCCCCGGTATTTCCGTCGCGCAGAGGATACATTTACCGTCCCGCGCGATCATCTTTTTGCGTTGGGTGATAACAGCCGTCACAGCTTGGACGGTCGATATTGGGGAGCTTTCCCAAAGAAAGATTTGGTAGGGCGAGCGATTCTAGTTTATTGGCCCTTTACCAAGCGACTCGGTCGAATCGAATAAACTGGCACAATTCACAAAGCGATCGGATTATCCCAGCAGCCGCAACGTCGCACAATATATGTTATATCACATTGTGTGGCAGGTGTAGGAATTCAGGATTGGTAATAACCTATTAGACCGTTGCCTCTCGGAGGAACTTTGCCGCGTCTTCAGGCAGTGTTGGATTGATGTAGAAGCCGGTACCGACCTCAAAGCCTGCAATGAGGGTGAGTCGCGGTAAAATCTCCACATGCCAACGGAAGTCCTGATCAATGGTTCCCCAGTAACCGTGGTGGGTGTACCGAGCGGGCGCAGTTGTAATGATGAAGTTGTACTGCGGCTGACCCAAGGCCTTGCTCAACTTTGCCAAGGAGACCTTTAACGCGTCGGCTAGTAGAAGAATTTCGTCCGGCTGCAGGTCTTGGTAGTAGGCCGTCTGGCGCCGTGGAAGAATCATCATCTCGAATGGAAACCGAGAAGCGAACGGACAAAACGTAACGAAGCCTGCATTCTCATACACCAACCGCTGCCCCTCCCGGAGTTCCTGCTTGATGATGTCTTCGAAGATCGAGCGGTCCTTGTAAGAGTAGTATTGCATCGCACCCACAAGCTTCTCCTTCACTCGCTTGGGAGTGACCGGCGTCGCAATCAACTGGGAATGCGGATGGCTGATCGACGCGCCTGCTTGGCGTCCGTGATTCTTGAAGATCATCACGTACCGGAAACGTGGGTCACGCATCAGGTCAGCAACCCTGATCTTGTAAGCTTCGAGGACGCGAGCAATCCCTTCGACTGGTTGCTGCTCAAGGACCAAGTCCGGTTGAGGAGACTCGATGATGACCTCGTGGGCTCCAACGCCATTCATCTTGTCGTAGATCCCCTGCCCCTCCTTGCCCAACTCACCCTCGATTCGCAGCGCTGGAAAACGATTGGGCACAACTCGCACCTGCCAGCCAGGCGAATCCGGCTTGCTGTGCGGTGCTCGGAAGGCGAAAATTTCTGGAGGCGTAAGACTCTCATTGCCCTCAGCGAAGGGATTCTTCGCCGCATCCGGTATCTCCGCCGGTTGAGGTGGAAAATCACTCGGCCGACGAGCACGTTCCGTCGCCATGATTACCCAGCGTCCAACAATCGGGTCTTTTCGTAATTCAGGCATGATTTGGTTATGTCCTTGTTGATTCCGTTATCTGACGCGCTGCCACCGGCAGCCTCCTCGTCACGGCTTATAACAGTCGCACTCAGCGACGGCAACCACTTGTTTTGGGCTAGTCATCAGCTGCATGACACGAAATTACGAACGTTTGCCCAAGTACAGAAGTACGGTCTGTTTTAGGGTTAAGGGTCAGCTATGCTGACTCCTATTACATGTCAACTA
>OMJI01000121.1 GCA_900299315.1 Verrucomicrobiota bacterium
GATGGCAAACAGCAACGCCGCCGGCTTGGTGAGGGCGATGGTGATCTCGACACCGGCCAAGATGAAAAACGTCACCATCATCACGGCGCGTTCGTGGAGCTTCATCGGCAGCCGAAAGTTGAAGGAACAGGAGCCGAGGTTGACCGCAATCGCGCCGACCACGCCGATGCCGTACATCGCCGCGAGGCCGTGCAACGCGTTCTCGCCGGTCTGCACGTCGATCACGAGGATCGGCGCGAACATCGAGATCAGCAGCACAATCCACGGCACGCCGAACCGGTTCAGCATCCCGAAGATGCCCGGCATCTCGCCGTCCTTGCAAAGCAGGTAGAACACGCTGACCAGCGCGCCGATGGCGGTGTTGACGGCGCTTAACAGCAACCCGGCCAGCACGATGCTCACCACCCATGCGAACACGTTCGGCCCCGGCCACCAACTGAACCACGTCATTGCCCGCAGCGGTTCATCCACGAACATCCGGCCAAGGAAGTGAAGCATGTCGCCTTCGTGCTCGCGCGGGCCCATGCCCGGGATGGCGTGCGTGACTAGCCCGAACAGCAGCGTCAGCAAACAGACTTCCGCCATGACCACGATGATGGCTTTGCGGGCGGTGCGCGTCACCAACGGCCGGCTCGGCGTGGATTCGGGATCGAGTTGCATGACGCCGGTCATGTTCGCGATCGCCTCCACGCCCGAGAGCGCAAGGATGACGCCGGTAAAAGCGACCCACCAGTTCAACGGCGATGTCTCAGGACGGTGGACGTTGGCCAAGGCCGCCGGGATGTGCGGCACCGCGGCCGCCGCCAGCACGCACATCACCACGAACGTCGCAATCGCAAACCCGACCGCCAGCGTACCGGAATGGCGCGGGCCAAAGAGATTGATCACGCCGATGATGAAGATGGTGAGGATCGCCCAGCGCTTCGCGTCCTCGAACGGGAAGTTGAGATAGAGAAACGCGTCGTAACAACTCAGCGACGCAGTCACCACATAGTCCGCGACGAGGAGGAACGCGCCGACCAGCGCAAGATACCGGTTCTGCTGTTTGGCGGAGGAATACACGCCGCCGCCCTCGGGGAAATATTTGCAGACCCAGACGTAGTTGATGCCGACCAGCAACGTCAGCGCGCTCACCGCCGCGACGAGCCAGAACGAGGCGTAGGACGACCCCAAGTGATACGCGGCGACGGCAAACGCGATACCGGTGACGTAGGCCTTGCTCGTCCCCCAGTCGCCATACAGCAACGCCGCCGCTCGCTTCCAATCGACATTGCGCGGCCGGTGGGCCGTGGTCACCATTTCAGACATGGGCGCGGATGCTACCAGCGCGCCCCTGCGCGCTCAAGCCTTCAACAGCGAAAAACGCATTGCGTTTGGTTACCGGCCGCCTTATCAACCTCAGCTATGGATCAGTTGGGGATTTTCGCCTTGGCGTTCACGTTGGGATTCATCCATTCCTTCGACGTCGACCACCTCTGTGCGGTGGCGTCGTTCGCCAGCCACGCGCGCACCACCCGGGAAGGTGTCCGGCTGGGAATCCGCTGGGCGCTCGGGCACAGCATCGCGGTCGCGGTATTTGGTACCGGCCTCGTCCTGCTCAAGGCGGCGGTACCGACGTGGTTCAACACGGTCGCTGAATGTCTCATTGGCTTCGTGCTCGTCGGCGTCGGCGCGTGGCTGGTCCGGGAAGTCTTCCGGCAGCAGCACCTCCACTTCCACTGGCACGAACATGACGGCCACCAGCATTTCCACGTCCACTCCCACCAACACGGCACCGACCACACCCACGACCACAAGCTCACTGCCCTCGGCATCCTGCATGGGCTGGCCGGCACGTCCGGCGTCTTGTTGTTATTGCCGGTCGGCTTGGCCAACAGCACCCCGGCAGCGCTCGTCTACGTTTTCACGTTCGGGGCCGGCACGATTTGCTCGATGGCGTTGTTTGGCGCGTTTGCCGGACGGTTATTCATCTGGTTCCAGCGCTGGAACCGTGGTGTTCGCATCGCCCGGGGCGCGGTGGGCGTGACAAGTTGCGTCGTCGGATTCGTCTGGATTGGCAACGCCGTGCAACACTTCACGCACTGACCGCTTGCGAGGCTGCGCCGCCGTCTGCTAACGTCCGGACACTATGACGGTTCGAGTTCGCTTTGCCCCCAGTCCCACCGGCTTCCTGCATATCGGCAGCGTCCGGACGGCGCTTTTCAACTGGCTCTATGCCCGCCATACCGGCGGCACGTTCGTCCTGCGCATCGAGGACACCGACACGGCCCGCAACACGGAGCAGTCGTTGCGCACCATCCTCGACGGCTTGGCGTGGTTGAGCTTGAAACACGATGAAGGTCCGTACTTCCAGTCGCAACGGGCGGAAATCTACCGGCGCCGCATTCAGGAGTTGAAGGACAAGGGCTTGGCGTACGAGCGCGATGGCGCGGTTCGGTTCAAGATGCCGCGCGAGCCGGTCGTGATGAACGATTTGATTGCCGGGACGGTGACACGCGAGTTGACCGACCGGGAGGCGCTCGACCCGGACTTCGTCATCGTCCGCAGCGATGGGAACCCGGTCTTCCACTTCGTGAATGTCGTGGATGACTTGGAGATGAAAATCACCCACGTCATCCGCGGCGAGGATCATCTTTCCAACACGCCGAAACACATCGCGCTGTTCCGGGCGTTCGGCGCGGAGCCACCGGCTTACGCGCACATCCCGATGATTCTCAACGCCGACGGCACCAAGATGAGCAAGAGCGATCCCGACCCGGCCAAGGCCCGGCTGGCCTCGCTCGCCAACTACATCACCGACGGCTACGTGCCGGAAGCGGTCCGCAATTATCTCTGCCTGCTCGGCTGGTCGCCGAAGGATGACCGGCAGGTGTTGCCGATCGAAGAGGTCATCCAGAAATTTGATCTACCGCAGATTCTCCGCAGCAACGCGCGGTTCGACGTGACGAAGCTGACGTGGTTGAACGGCGAGTATTTGCGAACGATGCCGGTCGACCGCTTCATCGAGCTGGCGCAGCCATTTGGCGGCGGCGACCCGAAGGTGCTGGCGTTGGTGAAAGATAAACTGAAGTTGCTCAAGGAACTGCCGGAGAAGACCCGGCACTTCGTGAGCGACGATTTCCCGGTCGACCCCGAAGCCGCCGCGAAGTGGAGCGGCGCCGGGGAGCGGCTCCACCGGCTCGCCGACAAGTTTGCCGCCACCGCGTGGGAGGCACCGGCCTTGGAGGCGGCGCTGAAGGGTTTGGCGACGGAGTTGGGCATCAAGCCGGCCGAGTTGATTCATCCCTGCCGCGTGGCTGTCTCTGGCACCACTGCCGGCCCATCGCTCTATCACATGCTCGAAGTGCTGGGCCGCGACCGGGTTCTGGCCCGACTGCGCAAATGACCACCGCCAACAAAATCACGATCCTGCGGATCTTGCTGATCCCGCTGTTCATCTGGGTGACGCTGGATTACACGCACGATTTTGCGAAGGGTAAACAACTGGAATGGCAGCCGGTGGCGGCATTCTTGATTTTCACCTTCGCCGCGATTTCGGACGGCGTGGATGGATACATCGCGCGCCGGTACAACCAGAAGACGGAGTTGGGGACGTTTCTCGACCCGATCGCCGACAAGGCGCTGCTCATCTCGGCGTTGATCATCCTGAGCCGCGATCATGGGGAGGCGTTTCAGCAATTGCCGCTTTGGTTCCCGGTGCTCGTGATCAGCCGGGATGCGATTCTGCTCGTGGGGACAGTGCTGCTGCACTTGTTTACCGGCAAGGTGACCGTCCGCCCGCGCTGGGTCGGGAAGTGCGCGACATTTTTCCAGATGATCACACTGGGCTGGGTGCTGTTGCGCATCCACCAACCCTCGTATCAATGGCCCATGATCGCGGCCGGACTTTTCACGTTTGCCTCCGGCCTCTGGTACATCTACGACGGCGCGAAACAACTCACCGTCCACGAAGCGAAGAAGCACTGACGCCCCGCCCCACGGCGGCCCACCGGTATCGCAGCACGCCACGCGAGCCGGGGATGGTTCGATTGAGGATGACGCGCGAGGCCATGCGCGCCAGTTTCTGCAAGTCCTTCGGCGAACACCAACCGGGTACACCCAGTGTCGGTTTCGTCACGGTCGTTCCCTCCTTAATGGAGTCACCCGAGAAAGGGGTGACGTCCTCCTTGTTGGGCGGAGTTTATCCGGTCGCCGCCGCCCTGCAAAGCACGAATTCGTGACATTCGTGAAACGGCTCATACAATGCCCCTGTGAGAGCTTCATCCGTGCCGGCCAGTTTGCTCGGGCTGTATCTCGTGGAATTCGTGTTGCTCGGAATCCATCCCGCCGACCGGTCGGTGTGGGTGGCCGAAAACGTGCCCATCTTGCTGATTGTCGCCACGCTCGTGATCACGTACCGGTGGTTCCGCTTCTCAAACCTCGCCTACGCCCTGATGAGCGTGCTGATTTTCCTGCACACCATCGGCGGACACTACACGTTCGAACGCGTCCCGTTCGAGCGGGTCACGCATCTCATCGGCGCGCAACGGAACCACTTCGACCGGGTCGCGCATTTCTCCGTGGGCTTTTACGCGTTTGCCATCGCGGAGTTGATCGAACGTCGACAACTCAGCCGGTCGCGCTGGCTGACCGGCCTGTTCGCAGTCTTTGCGATCTGCACGGTGGCGCTCGGCTACGAGATCTTCGAATGGCGTTACGCCGTGAGCGCCGACCCTGCGGCCGGGATTGCGGTACTTGGCAGCCAGGGCGACCCGTGGGACGCGCAGAAAGATATGCTCGCCGACACACTCGGCGCGATTACCGCGACCGTGTTGTACTTCACGCTTGCCGCCGCGGAACGCAACCCCCCGCCGCCACCGTCAGTGCCGTCACCGCGCCAAGGATGAGGAGCATCCGCGTCCACGGCCGGCCTTGCATCACGCGTTGATGGACCAGCGCGAAGGTCGCAAACGCCCAGACAGCCGCCCCGGTAAAGAGCAGCACCCGGACAGCGATGCGCGCCCATGCCTGCCGGCTGATAAGCAACAACGGACCGAGCAGACAAACGGCCACTGCCACGTTCTGTCCAAAGCGGAGAAAGTGTGCGGCCAAGAGGAGGAACGCCAGTATTACCAGAATGGTTCGCGTTATCATGGGACACATTCTATCCGCTGCGACCGGGGCTTCGTTGTCCTGCGTCAACAAACCCATCCGTTCGCCGGAACGCGCGATAGTAGCTCAGACTCGAAATGAAAAGCGCCAAGCCCATCGTGAGGTAGATCACTGCCAGGTAATGTTTCGGAAACGATGAATGCCGCAACGTGCGCCCCAGCGTGATCATCGCCGCGATCAGCCAGTAGCTTTGCCAGCGTTGAAACGCAAAGAGGCAAACGCGGCCGGTATAGAGATGGATCCGGTGGATGTTTTTCTGTGCCAGGCTGGTGAAACCAAATCGGTACGTCGCAATTCCCAGCACTACGCCCAGAGCGCCGAACGGTAAAGCCAGATTTCGCGGACCACCGACCAGCCATCGGGTCGCCATGGCACAAAGCATGATCCCTACCCCCGTCCACATCACGCCAGCAAGTAGCACCAGCCAGAGCTTATCAACCGCGGGTTTGAATCTCATCCTCATTAACGCTTCCCGGAGCCAGTAAATCCGAAATTGGCGTCCACCTGCAAATCCAAAACCAGCGACTTCAGGCGATTTGCGTCCCAAGAAAAGCGTGGTAAAGTTGTCGTCCATGGGTTGCCTCACAGCTTCACTCAAACGGGTTCGAAACGCTCTAGTCACACTCTCACTCCTCCTCACTGGCGCACTGTTACACGCCGCGCCACCGGACGGAGTTCTCGATATCTCTCACGCCAGTGTCAAAGCCGTCATGGCGGTTCAACGCGATGTCACTCCCGGCTTCATGAGCCTCGCCGGCGTCGTCGGCACGGCTGTCGGCTTGGACGCGCAAGACCAACCGGCCTTGGTTGTCTACGTCGATAAGGACAACGCGAACGTCGGCACGCTGGTAAAGTCGCTACCGCCCCAACTCCGTGGCGTCGGCGTGAAGGTGGAAATGACCGATAAGATTGTCGCTTTCCGTCGTCCCGGCGGTGGTGGCACAGGCGGCGGCACGACGGTGAGCCATACCGCCAAGCAAACCGCCCCCATCCAGCTCGGCACCTCCGGCGGCTGGCGCAACGATCTGGCCAATGGGTATTGCTGCGGCGGCACGCTGGGATCGCTGATTAAAGTCAACGGCATCCAATACATCCTCAGCAACTATCACGTGTTTGAATCTGACATCGTCCCGGGCGGCAACGGCATCGTCGCGACCGACGGCTCCTATGCGATCCAGCCCGGCTTGATCGACGTCTCGTGCAACGCCAACAACGCGCAAAATGTTGGTACCCTGAAAGTCCTCAAGTCGCTCCCCGACAACAACGTGGATTGCGCCATCGCGCAGGTCATTTCCGGCATGGTGACCAACAACGGCTCCATCCTCGAAATCGGCCCCCTCTCGGTGCAGACAGTTACGGCGGCCCTGAACCAAGCCGTCAAAAAGAGCGGGCGCACCACCGGTTTGACCCGCAGCAGGATCAGCGGACTGAACGCCTCAGTGAGCGTTTCCTATGAGAACGAATGCGCCGGCGCCACGGCCTTCACCAAAACGTTCACCGGCCAGATCCTCATCTCGAACAGCAACAGCACGTTCCTCAACAGCGGCGACTCCGGCTCGTTGATGGTCGAAGATGTGACGACCAATCCGCGGGCGGTTGGCTTGCTCTATGCCGGCAGCAGCACCATCGCTGTTGCCAACCCGATTCAGGACGTGCTGACGTTCATCGGCGGCAAACTCGGTGGCACCGCCACGATGGTGGGCAACTAACCACCGGTAGATTCACAGACACCCGGCCACGGCGACGTGGCCGGGTGTTTTCTTTTCGCGGCAGAGATTACCGGCCAAATGGCGCTATGACTTCAGTCGCCCAGCTCATTCTGCGACCGGATACGCATGCTGTAGAATGACCGGTAGACAAACACGAGCGACAGCACGAAGAACGCCGCCGCCAGCACGTGCGTCAGCGTGCCGCGCCCACCGGCCACCAAGCCCACCGCCATCTCGACAGCGAGCAAGCCAAAGAGCGTGGTGAATTTGATGATGGGATTCATCGCCACCGAACTCGTGTCCTTGAACGGATCGCCGACCGTGTCGCCGACGACCGTCGCGTCGTGCAAGTCGGTGCCTTTGGCGTGCAATTCGGTCTCGACGATTTTCTTGGCGTTGTCCCACGCCCCACCGGCGTTGGCCATGAAGATGGCTTGGTAGAGACCGAAGAGCGCGATGGAAATCAGGTAGCCGATGAAAAAGAACGGCTCGATGCACGCGAACGCTAGGGTCGAGAAGAAGACGGCGAGGAAGATGTTCCACATGCCTTTTTGCGCGTAGAGCGTGCAGATTTCCACGACGCGCTTGCTGTCGGCAGTGGACGCTTTCTCGGTCGTGCCGAGCTTGATGTTCGCCTTGATGAACTCGACCGCTCGATAGGCGCCAGTGGTCACGGCCTGCGCGGACGCGCCGGTGAACCAATAGATCACCGCGCCGCCGGTGATGAGACCGAGCATGAACGGCGGGTGCAGCA
>OMJI01000122.1 GCA_900299315.1 Verrucomicrobiota bacterium
CGGCGGGATATTCTGCTGCATCATCCTTACGAGAGCTTTGAGCCGGTGGTGCGGTTCCTCAATCAGGCCGCCGACGACCCGGACGTGCTGGCCATCAAACAGATTCTCTACCGGACCAGCCGCAACAGCCCGGTCGTGGCGGCGTTGGCGCGCGCGGCGCAGAAAGGCAAGCAGGTCACCGCCCTCGTGGAGTTGAAGGCGCGGTTCGACGAGGCGCGCAACATCGAGTGGGCACAGTCGCTGGAACAGGCCGGCGTGCAGGTGATCTACGGGCTGCGGCGGTTGAAGGTCCACGCCAAGGTCTGCCTCATCGTCCGCCGCGAGGCGGCCGGCATCCGCCGCTACTGTCACTTCGGCACCGGCAATTACAACGAGCTGACCGCGCAGATGTACAGCGACATCAGTTTTCTGACCAGCGACCCGGACTACGGCGCGGACGCCTCGACATTCTTCAATACGATCACTGGCTTCTCGCAGCCGGTGAAGTATCGCAAGCTCGACGCTGCGCCGCTCACGTTGCGGCAGCGGGTGCTCGACCTCATTGACGGCGAACGCCAGCGCAGCCTGCAGAAGCAACCGGCCTTCATCCGCGCCAAGCTCAACTCGCTCGTCGACCCCGAACTCATCCACGCTCTCTACCGGGCCTCGCAGGCGGGCGTGAACATCCAGCTCTGCGTCCGCGGCGTCTGCTGTCTCCAGCCCGGGGTGCCGCAGCTCAGCGAGAACATCACCGTCATCAGCATCCTCGACCGGTTCCTCGAACACGCCCGCATCTTCCAGTTCCATCACGGCGGCGAGGAACAACTCTTCCTCTCCAGCGCCGACTGGATGCCGCGCAACCTCGACCGCCGCATCGAACTGCTCGTGCCGGTCGAGAACGCCGCGCTGCGCGCCCGGCTCGTGGCGATTCTCGACACGACGTTCCAGGACAACGTCAAGGCGCGCCGCATGTTGCCCGACGGCCGGTACGAGCGCGTCCGTCCTGCCGGCAAACGCCGCAGCCAGGAATCGTTCCACCGCCAAGCCCGCGACGCCGCGCAGCAGGCCCGGCGCGACCAGTACAAGACATTCGAGCCGCAACGCCCGGCCGCTGCGACCAACCCATGAACTCCGCGCCGTTGCCCACGATTGACGCGCTGTGTGCGGCGCACTTCAACGAGCAGCCGCACACCGAGCACGTTACGCGGCTCGCGTTGCAACTGTTCGACGCCACCCACGCGGCGTTGGGCATCCCGGGCCGCCAGCGCCGGTTGCTGGAAGCGGCCGGACGGCTCCACGACGTGGCCTACCGGGACAACTCGCTGCACCACGTCACCGCCGGGGCTGAATTGGTGTTGAAGACCGGCCTGCGCGGCTTCCGTTCGGAGGACTTGCCGTTGATTGCCGGTGCCATGCTGTTGCACGCCGGTAATCTTGCTCAGGCGCAGAACGAATTGTTGTTTCACGAAATGCCGGACGCCCAGCGCGACCGGGCGTTGCGGCTCGGGGCGTTTCTGCGGATCGCCGACGGGCTCGACTACGGTCACGTGCAGGACGCGCGGATTACCGGCATTCGTGTCCGGGGCGACGCGGTGTGCTTGCGGGTAACCAGCCCGATCTTCCCGGCCAACATCGCGCGAGCCGACCGGAAGGCTGATCTCTGGCGGCAGGTGTTTCCGCGCGGGATCCAGTTTGAGACCGTGCCCGGCGAAGCAGCGTTGCTGACGCCGGACGTGCCGGTGCCGGAGGCGGCGCGGCGGTTGTTCGCGCTGCATTACAAACGGTTGCTCATCCACATCGACGGCGCGCTGGCCGGTACCGATCCCGAGTCACTTCGGCAGGTGCGCGTGGCGTTGCGGCGGCTGCGACTGTTGCTGCGCCTGTTTCGCAAGCGGTTGCCGCAGGAGTTGAGCGAGCCGATTGACGCCGGGTTGGCCGAGTTGTTGAAGGAGTTGAGCCGCGCCCGGGACTTGGATGTGTGGCTTGGTGTTTTGGAGAACGTCCCCGGCTCACTGGCGCGGAATCGGTTGTGGGAACCTTTCCTGCGGTACCAACGCCGGCTGCGCGAAATGCAGAGCGCCGCGATCCGGCGCGGGCTGCGCGGCGCGCATTTCGGCGGGTTGCGGCACAAGATCGCGCGGCTGACGCGGACGGAATTGCCGCGCCTGACGGTGGAGGCGCCGGGCCGACCGGGTAGCCTCCCGGCCGTGGCGCGGAAACGCTGGCAGAAGGCGCTGCAGCGCGTGCGCAGGCGTGCGAAGTTGCGGCATTCGGCGTCGGGCGACAAGTTGCATGAGTTGCGGACGACGATGCGCCGGGCGCGGTACGTCGGTGAACTTTTCGGTGACGTGCTGGAGCCGAGCGACCGGAAGATGGCCCGGCGGTTGCGGACGGTGGAGAAGATTTTGGGACGCGTCCACGACATCAACGTGGCGTTCGAGGTGTTCATCCCGGCGGGGCCGCCGCCGCCGCGGGGTTTGCGGCGCTGTCTCCGCAAGGAGCACGCCGCGTGTCTGGCGGCGTTGGAGGATGCCTGGGAGGAACTGGATTTGTAGCTATGCACTTCAAGACCATCTGGATTTCGGACCTGCATCTCGGCACGCGCGGCAGCAACGTGGATGGGGTGCTGGACTTCATCAAGGAACACGATAGCGACACGCTGTATCTCGTCGGGGACATCGTGGATTTGTGGGCGCTGCGCCGGGAGCATTACTGGCCGCAGTCGCACAACGACGTGATCCAGAAATTGCTCCGCAAGGCGCGCAAGGGCACCACGGTGATTTACATTCCCGGCAATCACGACGGGTTCACGAGCAACTTCATCGGCACCTTCGGCAACGTGCGCGTCAAGCCACACGACGTCCACACCACGGCGACGGGCCAGCGCTTGCTGGTGATGCACGGGCATGAGTTCGACTCAGTGACGAAGCATGCCCGGTGGCTCGCGGTGTTGGGCGACGTCGGCTACACACTGCTGCTGCAGCTCAACCGGCCGTTGAACTACTTCCGCAACCGGTTCGGGCTCGGCTACTGGTCGCTCAGCGCCTACGTCAAAGCCAAGGTGAAAGGCGCAGTCAGTTTCATCAGCAACTTCGAGGACGCCGTGGTGCACTACGCGGAGTTGTACAAAGCCGACGGCATCGTCTGCGGCCACATCCACACCCCGGTCATCAAGCAAGTCCGCAACGTCCAATATCTGAATTGCGGCGATTGGGTCGAAAGCAGCACCGCCCTCGTCGAGCATACGGACGGTCGCTTGGAACTCCTGCGTTGGCAGGCGCCCGAGTGACGGCTCAGTCCGGGTCGAGGCGATGGCGGACGCGGGCCACGAGCTCGCGGATTTCGAAGGGCTTGGTCACGTAATCGTCGGCACCACAGCCGAAACCTTTCAGCTTATCGTCCATGCTCGTCAGGGCGGTGACGAGGATGATGGGGATATGGCGGGAGGTGGGGCTGTGTTTGAGGAGCCGGCAGACCTCGAAGCCGTGGAGCTTGGGCAGCAAGCCGTCGAGCAGGACGAGGTCAGGTTTGTTTTCGAAGACGTCGTTGATGGCAGCGACGCCGTCCGCCGCGTGCGCGACCCGGTAGCCGGCGCGCTGGAGATGAAACGCCAGCAGTCGGACAATGTCCGGCTCATCTTCGGCGATCAAAACGGATTTACGACTATCCCGCGGCTGAATCACGGCGGCAAACTCGCCGGGGCGGTCGGCGATCGCGTGTCGGCGAAGTGACAACCGGGCAACGAGACGGTACACTGCCGGCGATGACTGTGGTGCATTTGCCGTACACGTACAACTGTTTCGTCTGTGGCGCGGAGAACCCGGCGGGGCTGCGCCTGCGCTTCCGGCAGGAGGCCGGGGAGATCCGCGCCGAGTTCACGCCGCGCCGGGAGCACGCCGGCTATACCGGCATCGTCCACGGCGGCATTGTGGCGACGGCGTTGGATGAAATCATGTTCTGGGCGGCGGCGTACACGACCCGGAAATTTCACCTGTCCGTCGAGATGAACGTGCGCTGGGCGAAGAAGGTGGCGGTGGGCGAACCGTACCGGCTGGTGGCGCGGCTGGTGAAGGAGCACCGGGTGTTTTGTCACGCGGCGGGCGAGGTGGTGAACGCGGCGGGTGAGGTCTGCGCGTCGGCGACCGGGAAGTTCTACCCGTTGCGGCGCGAGGAAGTACCACTCGACGCGGCGGAGTTCTATTTTGACCCGGCAGTCTTGGCGCCGGAGGAGTTTTTCAAGCGGGAGGGCTGAACCGTGATCGCCTTGACCGCCGATGACCAAGCCACGCTGTTGCGCTGGGCGCGGGCGGCGATCGTTGCGGGCAAGCCGGTCGCGGGGCAGGGCGAGTTGACGCCCGGCCTGCGCGCGCCGGCGGCGGCGTTTGTGACGTTGATGCAAGCCGGTGAGTTGCGCGGGTGCATCGGGCATCTGCGGCACGACCGGCCCGTGTGGGAGAACGTGGTGCGGGCGGCGGTGGCGGCGGCGCGGGAGGATCCGCGGTTCCCGCCAGTGACGCCGGACGAGGTACCGGAGTTGACGGTGAGCATCTCGGTGCTGGAGCCGCCGGTAGACTTGCCGGATGTGTCCGAGTTCAACGCGCAGCGGCACGGCATCATCGTGCAACTTGGGATCCACCACGCATTGCTGCTGCCGAAGGTGGCGCAGGAGCTGGGCTGGGACGAAGAGCAGGTGCTCGCGGCGGTCTGCCACAAGGCCGGGTTGGCGGCGGATGCGTGGCGGGACCCGGCGGCGCGGTTGCAGGTGTTCGAGGCGATCGACTTCGGCGAGAGCCGGTAAAACATTGCCGTCAGCCCTTGGTTTTGCTCATATAGAGCCGCGAGGTGCGTCTATGACGACCGTGATCAAACGCGGGCTGGGTAGTCGTCGGGACGTGCAGATTCTCATCACCCTCATCATCTTGGGGGCGGCTGTTCTGGTTTGGGCGGGCATCTTCAGCCATCGCCTGAGAAAACTTCCCTTGGAGCCAATGCTCGAGCAGACGCCGGAAGAAGTGGTCAAGCTCGGCGCACTGGCTCGCGGACCGGCGCGCATGGTGGTGTATAAGCATGACGAAATGGCGCACGTAGTTTCTTATGCAGCCGCGCAACATCCGGTCACGCTCGGGTGGCGCGGCGTGCCGGCGGGCTCGGTTATCACCGTCAACAAGATACGCGTCGACGGCAACGAGGTCTGGGTGGAAGGCTTAGTGCAGCAGCGCGGGGATGATCAGCCGGCGGTGATTCACGGCTCGTTCCTGGAACCATATACCCCGCTCTTGTTGGACAAGACGCTGGAGGTTTCCGGCGTGAAGCTGATTTCATTCACGGAAGCCGGCAAGGAGCGGCGCGCGCTGAATGGCTGGGTGCGTAACGTCGGTTCCACCGTCATTTCGCAATGTGTGGTGACGTGCACGTTTCAAGATCGGCGCGAGAATCCGGTCGAGGTGTTCCACACCGAGACGCTGACGCTGCCGGTCCAGACGCTGGTGCGGTTCCATACGCCGATGACGCAGAAATCCTTCGCGAGCATTTCCATCCAGATTTCATACGCCACGCCGGACGGCTTGCGGAATTACCTGCCGCAAGTCGCCATCAAGAAATCAAGTCTTTGAACCGGCGCGCATCCCCGGCCATGGGGACGTTGTTGAAGAAGCAATACACCGGCGTCCGGCCCGCACAGAGCCGCTTCAACTCCGTCAGCTCTGGCGCCGTGTACCGGCGCCGGGCGTGGAGCCGGTAGTAACGGATGGGGCCGGTCACCGCCGGTTCCGCCACCAGCGGATCGACCACATGAATCAGGTCGAGTTCCCGGCACAACGACCCGATCAAGCCCGGTTCCCAGTCGCCGCGCGGTTCCCATGCGAAGTGGAGTTTGCCGCGCTTGGCTTTCACGAAGAATTCTTTCAGGCGCGCGACGTTGCCATCCGTCGGACGGAAACTGGCCGGGCACTGGAATAACACGGCGGTGGCGCGCAGTGCTTTCGCGACGGCGAAAGTCTCCGCCCACGCCCACCGGATTGTGGGGTTGAATCCGAACCCGCCGCAATGGTCGCGGTCGCGCGGATCGAGCCGGGTCTGTTTGTAGGTGGGACTGTCGGCCCGGTGGGTGATGACCTGCCAGGCCTTCAGGGAGAATTCAAACCCGGTCGGCGCCGCCGCCCGCCAACGCGCCGCGGTGTCGAGCTTCGGCAGGTTGTAGAAGGACGAATCGACTTCCACGCACCGGAAGGTGGCGAAGTATTTTTCGTGGGCGAGCGCGAACCCGCAGCAGCCGACGTGGATCACGGGCGCGGATGCTAGCAGGCGCAATGCGGCTTGCAAAGCACCGGGCGCGACGGCATAGTACGGCTGGGATTCGTCATGGCCGCGAAAGACCAACCTCGAATGGAAGGGGAGGAGTTGACCATCAACCCGCGCGATATTTTCTTTGAGTGTCCTGCCTGCAACAAAAGCCTGGTCGTGGACGAAACAGCTGAAGGCATGATGGTCAAATGCCCGAAGTGTCACATCAACGTCATCGTCCCGCCCAAGGCCGAGGCGCACATGCCGCCGCCCAGTGCCACTGCGGAGGCGCCCGCCCGTCCCACCGAGGCAGTGAAACCACCGGAAAGCGGCTCTGAATTACATCAGCGCTTGAACGTCCTCTCCAGCCAGATGAGGGAGCAGCAGACGCAGTGGGCGGAAGGCACCAACCGGATCGCGTCGCACATCAACGAAGTGAACCGGGAACTCATCGTCCTCGGCCGGCTGGAAGCCAGCCACAAACAGATGCTCAAGGAGTGGAACCAACTGGTCGGCGAGATTGCCTCCGCCAGTCATGCGGTCGCCCAACAGACGCCGCCGGCGCCGCCGAAGAAGTAATTCCGGCTACGCCGTGACTGCCGGCACCGGTGCGCCCAGCGACTTCACCAAGATCTTCGAGTTCCGCCCGCTCTGCTCGTACTTCTCGCGCCGCGACGCCGGCAAGTCATCCGGTGTGCCTTCCTTGTAGCCGAGCTTGTGCTGGAAGAACGTGAACGCCTGCGTCGAGAGACAGTAGATCGACTCGCAGCCTTTCTCATTCGCCACCGTCTCGGCGTACTGGGCCAGCTTGGTGCCGATGCCCCGGTGTTCGTGGGCGGGGTTCACTTGGAGGCAGGCGAGTTCGGCGCGCTTCAACTCCGGCAGGGGATGAAGCTGGCAGACGCCGACGATGTTGCCGTCGATCTCGAACACAAAAAATTCGCCGATGTCCTTCTCCACGCCCTTGCGCGTCCGCTTGACCAGTTGCTCGCCCTGCACGGACGGTTTGATGAGCGCCATGATGTGCCGGAGATCTTTCCGCAACGCAGGCCGGATGCCTTGGTACTGATTGGTGTAGATGAGCGTGCCAATGCCTTCGTTGGAGAAGACTTCGGCGAGCAAGCCCTCGTTCACTTCGCCGCTGATGATGTGGACGCGCTCGACGCCGCCCTGCGACGCGAGCAGCGCGTGACGCGCTTTCGAGAGCACCGGGGGCGCGATCTTGTCGGCGCTGGCTTTGAGGAGAGTTTCCAATTCCCGGGCGGACATCTGGGACACGAGCTTGCCGTCAATCTCGATGCCCTGGGAGGTGCAGATGAACATCAACTTCACCGCGCCCAACTGCCGGGCCACCTCGACGGCGACGGTGTCGGAGTTGAGCCGGTAGGTGTTGCCGTTGCCGTCGAAGCCGACCGGCGGAATCACCGGCACGATGCCCTTGGCAAGCAACGTCCGCAGCATCTCCACGTCCACCTGGTGAATCTTGCCGGTGTGCTGCTGGTCGACGCCCTTGAGGATGCCGACCGGCACCGCCTCGATGCAGTTCGTGTGGGCGCCCCGGATATTGTTCAGCGAGAGCCCTTCCAAAATTTCGTGCGTCACGCCGCTGGCCGCCATGATCGCGATCCGCAACGTCGCGGCGTCCGTGATGCCGGTCCCGTCCCAGTTGGAGATTGGTTCGTTGAGTTTCTGGGCGAGCGCCTGCACCTGCTGCCCGGCCCCGTGGACGAGCACGAGATGGATGTTCAAACTGCGCAGCACCGCCACATCGAGCAGGATGTTGCCGAAGTTATCGTCCGCCACAATCGCGCCGTCGATCGCGAGGATAAACACCCGGTCGCGAAACTGCGGGATGTAATGCAGAATGCCGCGCAAGTCGGTAGGTTTCATCGAAGTTTCCGTCTTATACGCGCCGGCAGTGGGTTTTTCAACTGACGATTTGGAGGAAGTGGTACGCCCGGCGGGATTTGAACCCACAGCCTTCGGCTCCGGAGGCCGACGCTCTATCCAGTTGAGCTACGGGCGCACGCGAGGGAACGCGGCGATTATGCGCGAATCTGTCCGCTTGGCAAGCGCGGGGATTCAGCCGCCGACGCCGTTGAGTTTCCCCAGCAGCTCATCCGTCAACAGCCGGTAGGCCGTGGCACCGGCGCTGTGGGGTTCGTAGGCGATGATCGGCTTGCCGTGGCTTGGCGCCTCGGCGAGACGGACGGTGCGCGGGATGACGGTCTCAAAAACTTTTTCCGGGAAATGCCGGCGCACCTCATCGGCCACTTGCTGGGCGAGGTTCGTGCGACCGTCGTACATCGTCATCACGATCCCGGCCAAGTCGAGCCCGGGATTGGCGCCGCTGTCGCGGATTTGGCGGAGGACGCGCGTGATGACCGCCAGGCCTTCCAGCGCGAAAAACTCGCACTGGATCGGGACGACGACCCGTTCGACGGCGGCGAGCGCGTTCATCGTGAGGATGCCGAGCGACGGCGGGCAGTCCACGACAATGAACGGGTAGGTGCCGGCCTGCTGAATCGGGGCGAGCGCGCCGTGAAAGCGCTGGAGATAATTTTCCGTCCGGGCGACATCGACTTCCGCGACGGCGAGATCGACTTCGCTGGGGATGAGATCGAGGTTGCCGAACCCGCTCGGCCGGATCGAATCGGCCAGGGCGGTGCCGCCGAGCAACGCGTTGTACACGCTGCCGCCCGGCAGCTTTTCCTGACCGAGCGCGCTGGTGGCGTTGCCTTGCGGGTCGAGATCGACGAGCAAAGTCCGGTGGCCTTTCTCGGCCAAACAGGCGGCGAGGCTGACCGAGGTGGTGGTTTTGCCGACGCCCCCTTTCTGGTTCGCCAGCGCGATGCTGCGCGTGCTCATGCGGCGCGGTTATAACGAAACGAATTGCTGGTCGCAACGGCAAATGCTAGCCTCCGCGCGTGGAAATCGCGGCGATCGTCCTCAGTTTGCTCACCTTGGCCGGGCTGTTTGTCCTCTACCGGAAACTTAGCCAGCCGCCCCCGCCGGACCAGACGGCGGCGTTGCTCCAGCAGCAGCTTAATGCGATGCAGCAACGGCTGGATGCGTTGAACCAGAGCGTGACCACCGGCTTGCGTGATTCGTCCGACAAGATGAGCACCCGGCTCGATAACGCGGCGAAACTTTTCGCCGAAGTGAAGGAGAAGGTCGGCGCGGTGCATGAGGTTGGCAAGGCGGCGGCGGAGTTGGTGAACATCCTTCGCGCCCCGAAGCTGCGCGGTGGGATGGGCGAGTTGTTCCTCGGTGATCTGCTCGTGCAGATCCTGCCGCCCGAACATTTCATCATCCAGCACCGGTTCAAGAGCGGCAACGCGGTGGATGCGGTCATCCACATTGGCAGCAAGCTCGTGCCGGTGGATGCGAAGTTCCCGCTGGAAAATTTCCGTCGCATCGCCGAGGCCGGTAACGAGGCCGACCGGGCGGCGGCGCGGAAGCTGTTTTTGCGCGACGTGAAGAAGCATATCGACGCCATCGCGACGAAGTACATCCTGCCGGACGAGGGAACGTATGATTTCGCGTTGATGTACGTGCCGGCCGAGAACGTCTATTACGAGACGATCATCAAGGAGGAGGGCGGCGAAGACCGGCAACTCTTCAGTTACGCGATGGAGAAACGGGTCATCCCGGTTAGCCCGAATAGTTTCTACGCGTATCTCCAGACAATCCTCCTCGGCCTACGCGGGATGAAGGTGGAGGAACGCGCTCAGGAGATTCTTGATTCGCTCCAGCGGTTGCGCGGCGACTTCGACCGGCTGCAGGAAAACTTCCGCGTGCTCGGCAAGCACATCACCAACGCCCAGTCCACCTATTCGGAAACCGAGAAGTCTCTCACGAAACTGGACGCCAAGCTCGGTCAGGTAGAGCAGCCGCAGTTGGAAACCGGCAAGTCTACGGGACTTTGATCTTGTCCAAGCCGGGTAGCGGCTTCGGAAATCGCGGGTGCATTTCTTCCAGCGTTTCGCGGATGATGGAGGAAACGGCGAGGTTGCGGAACCATTTCTTGTTGGCCGGGATGATAAACCAGGGGGCGGCTTTCGTGGAGCAACGGCAGAGGGCGTCCTCGTAGGCGTGCTGGTAATCGGGCCAGAGTTTGCGCTCGGCGAGGTCGCCGGGGTTGAATTTCCAGTTCTTCGTCTTGTCTTCGAGGCGCGCTTGCAGCCGATCGCGCTGCTCGGCTTTGCTGATGTGGAGGAAGAATTTCAGGATCGTGACCCCGGCCGCGGTGAGTGTCTGCTCGAAGCCATTGATCTGCTCGTACCGGGTTGACCAGACGTCGGCCGGGGCGAGCTCGTGAACGCGGACGATCAGGACTTCCTCATACTGCGAACGATTGAAGACCCCGATCTCGCCCTTAGCCGGTACGGCGCGATGGATGCGCCAGAGAAAATCGTGCGCCAGCTCCTCCGCCGTCGGCGCCTTGAAGGACGTGACCCGGCAGCCTTGCGGATTCACGCCGGAGAGGACATGGCGGACGGTGCCGTCTTTACCGCTGGTGTCCATGCCTTGCAGGATGATGAGCAGTGCGCGTTTGCCCTCGGCGTAGAGGCGTTGCTGGAGCTCGGCAATGCGGGCGGTGTTGGCGGCGGAACGCTCGGCTGCGAGGTCCTTGTCGAAACCGTGTGTGGCGCCGGGATCGATCCGGTTGAGGCGAACTTTCTGACCGGGGCGAACGCGGAGTGTGCGGGTGAAGTTCATGGGCAACCGAAGTAGTGGCGTTGCTTGATGAGCGCGGCGACGGGAGTGGGGACGAAGTTTTCCCAGCGCGGGTCGCCGGTCTGGATTTTCTGAATGACGTCGCGGGCGTAGATGGCAAGGAGTTCGTTGTCGACGTTGATGGTCTCGATGTAGTTGTTCTCCAGCAGGTGTGCGTAGAGGTGGCTGAGGTGGCGCGGCACGGTGCAACTCTCGGGGTTGATGATGATGCCTTGGGCTTGGTCGATGGCCGGGGCGACGTAGAGCTTGATGTCGCCTTGGAACAACTGTCCGAGCGCCTGCAGGATGCCGCCGGGAGTGTCGGTGTAGAATTTTTCGTCGAACAACTCCCGGATGTTGCGTAGACCCATCGCGAAGCCGATGCGCTTGTTCGTCAGCCGCCGCAGGAACGGGACGAGTCGGTGGTAGCGGAGGTAGTTGGAGATCATCACGGTGTGGCCGAGCGTGCCGAGCGTGTCCACGCGAGCGAGGAAGTCGGCGTGATCGATGTGGTCGCCGGTCTGCAACTGGCGGAG